>JAGWGU010000047.1 GCA_028867275.1 Nitrososphaerota archaeon | reverse complement strand
ACAGTTCCATTTTGTTCCTGTATTCAGCAAGCTCTGCTTTCAATGAATCTATTTGATTTTGCTGATTTCTCTCAGAGCTTAACAGTTCCATTTTGTTCCTGTATTCAGCAAGCTCTGCTTTCAATGAATCGACCAACTGTTGATACTGTATGACTTCGCCTGATGTAACCTGCGGTTTTGTATTTCTATATTGATCAAGATCAGATTTTAGAGAATTGATGATTTGTTGGTATCGTGTAATCTCTGGCTGGATTGATTCTATTTTACGTTTGTATTCTATGTTCTCTGCTCTTAGTAAGTTGGCCAACTGTTGATACTGTATGACTTCGCCTGATGTAACCTGCGGTTTTGCATTTCTGTATTGCTCAAGATCAGATTTTAGAGAATTGATGATTTGTTGGTACCGTGTAATCTCTGGCTGGATTGATTCTATTTTTTGTTCATATTCTGAAACCTCTGATCTTAGTGAATTGACCAATCGTTGATACTGTGTGACTTCGCCTGATGTAACCTGCGGTTTTGCATTTCTGTATTGCTCAAGCTCTGACCTGAGTGAATTTATTATATTCTGATATTGTTTAATCTCTGGCTGGATTGATTCTATTTTTTGTTCATATTCTACAATCTTTGCTCTTAGTGAATTGACCAACTGTTGGTATTTTATTATCTCATCTGATGCTGCCTGCTGTGTTTTTTTTACTAGGGTCTTGTCTTCTATTATCGTTTTTGACTGTTCAACTTTTTTTGCAGACATGTGTGTTTCTATTCCGATGTTAAATGCTGGCATTTCACATGTTGTCTTTTGTTTGGGGTTCTCTTTTAGCCCACGCTCGAGTAATTCATTCAAGTGTTTGTTATAATTAGTTGTATCACTTGGGACATTCTTTTGTGTCCATGGGAATGATTCTTTTTGAGTTGCTGTTGGTTTTATATTATTTTCTTGTAATGAAAATTTTTCTCCGAATATCTGCTCTGGAGTTTTTTCTTTAGGTTTTTCCATTATTGAGCCACTCTTACCTTTGACCATATAGCATATACTGCCATTACTTGTACACAGAAAGTACACGTCCGGCTGATAAAAATATGATCTACCAAACGTGGAAATGCTTTGATGTAAGATTGGGGACAAGTATTAAACAAGTCTTGCCGAGTTATTCTTCCATTGTAAACTTGGCTGAACGCTGAATTTCTTCTGCCTTGGAAATCAATCCTTCTATATCATGGGTATCATGAATGTCTATCACATTAACGTGGCCCATTTTTCTTAGTGGCTTTACCTCGTCTTTTTGATACCATTTCAGATAAACCCCGTCTGTTTGTTCAATACTTGCTGATTTGTACTTGCCACTTTGATCCTTTGGGCCAAGTATGTTACACATTACAGTATAGTGTAAAAGATCTGTTCTTCCTAAATTGATGCCTAAAATTGCTCTCAAGTGCTGTTCAAACTGTGACGTCGAACTTGATTGTAGAGTATGATGTCCAGAATTGTGTACTCGTGGAGCAATTTCATTTATTAGGACTCTGTCATCTTTTGTGACAAACATCTCTATTCCGAAAACCCCAGCACCGTGAAATACCTCCATGACCTTTTTTGCTATCTGCTCTGCTTCTTCAGATGCATGTTTGCTTATTCTGGCTGGCGCTATGGTCATTCTTAAGATGTTTTCTTCATGAATATTCTCTACAGTAGGGTAGGTGGCAATTTCCCCTTTTGTGTTTCGGGCAGCAATCACGGATATCTCCTTTATGAAATTTACATTTTTTTCAACCATGATTGGTTTTCCTGCAAATTTATCATATCCATCCTTGATTTGATCGTGGTTCTTTATCAGATAGTTTCCTCTTCCATCATATGCATCGCGTCTAAGCTTAAGCATTACAGGATATCCAAACGATGTAACCTTGTCTTCAATATCTGAGATTGATGCAACCAAGTCAAAATCTGTAACAGGAATATTATTTTCTCGAAGGAATTTTTTTTGAAGAAATTTGTCTTGAATTATTCTTAGAGTCTCGGGGTCGGGATTTATTGGTATGGTATTCTTGATAGATTGTAAAACATCGGCATTTCCTGATTCAATCTCATAGGTGATAATGTCTGTCTGAAGTGAGAGTTCCACTATTGCTTGCTTGTCTGAAAAATCTGCTACAATTTGCTTTGCACCTACTTTGGCAGCAGGGCAGTTCTTGGTAGGATCTAATACTATGACATCTGAAATGTGCTCTGGCATTTTTTTGGCAGCCTCTGTTAGCATCATTCCCAGCTGTCCTCCTCCAATTATGCCTAAAACTCTAGTCAACAGGTTTTCTCTATTCTTGCTTTACAAAAAGGTAACTTAATGTGACAATACACATCTGGAAAGAAAACAAGAAACTGTTATTTCATAAACGTTCCTCGTCTTTAAATAATATTTTACATGTTTTTTATCATGTCCCTTTCACATAAAGTACGAACCGGAATTCCGGGTTTTGATTCTATAATGTCAGGAGGATTCAGAGAGGGGATGAACGTTGTACTTTCAGGTCCTCCGGGTAGTGGCAAAACTACCTTGGGCATGCAATTTCTCTATCATGGCGCAAAAGATTTTGACGAATCAGGAATATTTGTAACCCTGTCAGAGAGTCCAGCTTCAATAAAAAATACTTTTTTATCATATGGGTGGGACATTCAGGAACTAATCGAACAAGGTAAAATGATAATCATAGATGCCAGACCTTTTAAAATGGAAGAAGGATTTGTCACACTTGACGAATCTCTCTACAGGGGAGAGTCGTTACCGTTTATGCACTTGACCCAATTGATATTGAGCAGCATTAAAAGAATAGGGGCAAAGAGACTTGTAATTGATTCACTGTCTGTACTTGAAACGCAGTATGTAAACGAGTTCTATTTAAGACAAGGACTGCAAGGCATGATTCATGCTCTGGAATTGGAACATTGTACTTCGCTATTGATCTCTGAGACTGGTGAAATTCAAAAGATTCCAATGGATTGGTATATCTCATCAGGGATTATTCTGTTGCATCACATACGACGTGAAGATACTATGGAAAGAACCATCCAAGTCTTAAAGATGCGTGGAATAAAACACAGTGAGCAAATACTCCCTATGAGAATAAACGATTCCGGAATGCAAGTCATGCACCCAAGATTGATACCTTGATGCTATAGATGGATGTTTTTTGACTTGGCCCAGATGGAATTGAATAGAGTCTTCATTGAATAAATCATTGATTCGGAATCTGTCCAAATGGCGGTAACATCTGCTGACTGACTTGCGTTTTTTATGAAGAAGAGCAGCTCATTGTTGTCCTTTGATATGAAGCAGAGATTCTCTTGGATATCACTAGGAACTATTCTGACTTGGTTTCTGTCAACTTCATCAAAGATGTACATTGATCTATCTGAGGCAGATGCAAGAATCTTGTATTCTGTATCTGATTTTGATAATGGTTCAAAAAAGTCAGCATGATAAAACTTTAGATAATCTTTCTCAGAACCAAGTACAAGAAATTCAGATTCTACGGTGTTTACCATCTCCCTTATCTTGCCGTTTACTTGATTGTTACCCTGCAGCATCTGGAATTTATTTTCTTTAGATTCCGGAGTTGTTGTAAACTCTGGTATTGTATTCCATAGTTCAGTAATTGACTTTTCTTGTTGTTGTAGTGAATTGACTCGTTCTTTTTCTGCGTTTACTAGGACCCATACGGCTTTTTCTAGTGGCAAAGCAGCAAACCTAATTGGATGCTGGAAAGTTGCAGAGACGATGCCTTTGTTTTGTAAAGTTGTTAGAAGGTGATAAGTTTCAGTCCTTGGCAACTTTAATGATTTGCAAACTTCGGGGGCTGTCTTTGAGCCGTACTTGCCAAGAAAGATGTATACCTTTGCCTGGTTTGCAGTCAGTCCAAATTTTGCCAGGTCCTCTCTTAATTTATCTAATGTTAACCTATGTTCGGATAGGGTCGAGTCTGTAGCCGTATCAAATATTGTGATTTGTGTTTCTTCGTTTTTCATTTAGATCCATCCATTTGGACCACTTGGATATATTGTTGGAAAGTCTAATTGTTTTGATCGAATCTGTCCGTTTGACGATCTATGCATGTGATATATGTGATTTATTAGGTGTAAAGGTTGTAAATTTTTCAATAAAACATGTTTAAAATTATTAAATTTATACTGCAATGGGATTCTCAGCCTCAACATCGAAGATCGTCTTGTATGAGAATTTTGCCTTACGTTTCGTATTCTTGAGGGCCACCATCCTAAAGGAAAGGTCTCCACCTATCACTACAAGCAGTCCCAAATCCTTTCTGAACCCTTGAGAGATGAGTGCCTCTATGGATCCTTCAACTTTCTTTAATTTCTCAAGTTTTGCCTTCAATTCTTCTAAAGTTTTAAAGTACACCTCAAGCTCTCCCTTGAAACCAATTCCGTCATAAATTGAAAGTGCTTGAAACTCCATCCATTGTTTTGAATCTTTTTTCTTGACTGGTTTTTTCTTGGGATCCTTGTCATCTAGCATTGTCCTAAACTCTTCCATCTCTTTTGGATCTTCTTTTTCTGTACTACGGAGTTTTTCTCCAACTTGTTTTGAATAGTCGTCAATCTTTTTTTGTAGTTCGTCTAGTTCTTTTTTAATCTCTGATTGTAGCTCAGTTATGGTTCTGAATTTGGTTATTGTTCTTTCTTGCATGTTGTATTATGTCTTCTCCATGTGGACATTGTCTGTTATCATTGTTTCATCAATGCTTGTACCCGGCAATCGTTTGAGCTTCTTGGTTCCTTCTTTTAGGAAGGCAATCTTTTTGCTCTTTATTATCCTGTCTGTTCTTGCCATGTTTATTATCAAAGGAATTGCATATCGCAGAACATTTGATATGTCATCAAGTGATAGCTGGTCAAGCCTTTTTTGTTCAGATTTGAAATTGGGCTTTATAATGAAAAGGTCCAATGAGGGTGCAAGTATTACTCTGGTCTCTGCCGGTAAGCCGACAAGCTCAGGAGGTATGTCGACTGTAAAACTAAGATAGCCGGTTAGAATCTTCAAAGAATTGTACAGATCGTCTGTTACATTACCCTTTTCCTTGTCTATCTCATATACTTGTACTGCCTCGTCTACTAGGTCCTCCATCGCCTTTACTGCAGCGGCTAGGTTGTCCTCGTTCTGACTAGGGTCAGATGTCATTATCACAAGTGGCTCTTTTTACATAAATAAGATATGTATGTATTTCGAAATTACATTCTCTCTGAATTTATACCACTCATCGAGTCTTAGGATGTTTTCCTTTTGGATTTGTTAAATATGCGCAATAAATTCTATGGGTTAATTCCACATGAATGTTGTGTTCTCTAGTAAAGATAAACTGCTATGAACGGAATATCCTGGGCATATATTAGACCATTGCCACCACGACTAGTATCGAACTTTCCATAGACGAGTAGTAAAGCCGAGGTTGGCCCAACTTGGGATGGTGTTTTTACTGTACCTCCTAATGATGGACCGTTTGCACCAATGTATAGGCTCATTGATTGTCCTGGAGCGAGGCTCACACAATAATCATTTGTAGGATAACCCGTACATGTATATGCTGTAACCGCCCCAGCGGAGCTAATTGACTTTGCAGCATAGAGTGCTGTAGTTGATGCACTACCTGCTACTTGCATAATCATCGCGGTTTTATTTGATAGGTAGAATGTTCTTACGGGGTCACTATTTGTTAGTGTCATGTTAAATCCCGTGGCTGTACCTTTTGGTATTAACCAGTCTGGGATCCATCCGCTACCTTGGGTGAATTGAAAGGTTGTGTAGTTGATAGTCAGCGTTCCTGTATTTTGAGAGTAAGTAGTACCGCTGAGTGATATTGCCGATGTTGTTATAGTTGTGTTTGCAAAGTTTTTAGAATATCCGTTTTGGAGTGATGCGCTTAATGTACAAGATGCACTGTTGCCACCTGTGGCTGTTACACCCCATGTAAAGACAGCTGTACTTCCAGGGGATAGCGTATTGTATTTTGTAGGACTGACGGTGCCCGGTGTGCACGTAGCTGTTGGAGTACCATATGTGGCAAGAGAATTTGGAACTAGGTTAGTCACTGTACCGGTACTGTTATTGGTTACTAGCATGATCAATTGAGTTTTAAACGCACTTGGAACATTTGGAGGTGTAGCTAACAATTGGATGTTCAACGGTGCAGTGCTTACAGAATTTACATCAAACTCATTGGTATTTCCTCTTGATGTCACTAACTTGACATGATATGGATAGTTTGTGTTCAACCAGGTGGATACACCTTGACCCAAATTAGTTAATGTATTTCCAGGAGCTGCCAAACTATTAACGGGTGTATAACTCTTAACCCAAGCTGTAGTTGTGGCAGATTTGTTGGTAATCCATATCTTGGTAAAGTTTACTGGAAGACTTCCTGTATTGACAACTGTGATGTTGAGTTTATTGTTGACCATCGTCACGCTGCTTACCTGAAACTTTTCTTTTGTAACATCAGTAGCTTGCTGATTTCTTGCCAGTATGGACTGATTGTAATTGTCTAAAACATTCATGCTGTATGTGATATAGCCAACTGTGCTGGCCAATGCAATTATTGCAAAGACTGTCCCTACGACACTGCTTATACCTCTTCTCTTAATCATGGCTGCATCGCCTGAGCGGAAATTGTTGTACCTCTTGCTGTTGTGACTTGAATAGTCGTTACACTCCCATGTATCCATTGATATGAATAACTAAAAAGTTTTGATGAATGTGGGGTAACATTGCCACCTGAAACTGTTTTGGTGATGCTCTGAGTTGAATCGCTTATTTGGATCTTTGCTACATTAAACCCTACAGTTCCTACATTGGTCACAGTTACGTTGACAGAGTTTATTCCAAATAAAGGATAGTTTGGAACTAGCACCACATTTTCAATTATTGGCATCTCGTTAATTTTATTTGTATTGTTTGAAGCAGATGTTACCAAGTTGTTCTCAAAAGTTCTAAGATTAGAGTTTGACCATGCAACAACACCTGTTCCAATGACTGCAACCGCTGTTAACATTAATGCGGTGGTGACTACAGTACTTAGTGCCCTTCGTTTTACAAAAAATATCATGACTGGATTTTTTCACTTTTGACTTCATTTATTGGCAAGTATGTAACTAATTTGGACTTACATTCTGTCCTTCTACTAGCTTTTCTAGCTCATCAAGAACATCTGCTGCCTCCTCAGTAGATGGTTTCTCTGACGGTGTTTGGCTAGGTTCTGTCTCCACATGTTCTTCCTTTACACTCTCTTGCTGCTTTGGAATTTGTGGCTCTTCATTCTGGTGATGTGCAGCGGATTGGGGTGTCTGTGAAATTTGAGAGATCTTGTAGGCAGGACATGGGATGTCAATACTCTTTGTAAGGACGTATAGTAATGGAAGAATCTCTTGATATGCAATATTTACTATTATTGGAATGTTTCTTTCATCAGGTTCCAGATATTTTGTTACCTCGTTTTCATCGCCTAATACTGATATTATTCCAGAAACGCTAATCTTGGCATTATTGGGGTTTGATAATAATACAAACTTGTATTCTAGTTTTATGCCCAAGTCGTTGTTTTCTATTTCATCAATAGATACATCGATATTGTACTTTTCAAACGAAACGCCGCCTTTTAGCCTGCTTACTGCAATAGATGATATCTCTATCTTGGGGGTAGTCATTGTGATGTTTGACGTACAAAAGAACTTAAGACACTGTCTGTATTTCTTTAGTACATATTCTACGATTAACAGGTGTTCTTAGGTAATCAATATCGTGACAGAGTTGCAGGAAGGGACCAGTTCAAGAATAAAAGAGACTGTGACCTCCAAAGTTGTAGATCAAAAATTTAGTGTAAATGTAACATTCTCAAAGATGAAGAGAAACACTCATGCTTTGTCAAAAAATTATGATATCAAAAAGTATCTTGATCCTACAAAATTTACCTTCTCACCTGAGATATCTGAATTAATTCCTAAAGATACTCCGCCCTACCTTGATAACGGTGAAAAATATGTAGAGCGAATTGGAAGAGCCCTTAGTTTTTTTAGACAATGCGCTCTTATTGGACCTAGCGGTACTGGCAAGACTCACATCGTATATCTTGTTGCAGAACTTGCAGGACTTCCATTGTGGGAAATTAACTGCGGTTTACAGACCTCGGTTTTTGATCTCTTTGGAAGATATGTGGGTTTAGGGAAAGAGAATTGGATTGACGGACTAATCGTATCATGGTGTAGACATGGGGGCATTCTATACTTGGATGAGGCAAACATGATGAAACAAGATATTGCTACTAGACTAAACCCCATTCTTGATCAACGAGGACACATGGTCTTGACAGAAAAAGATAATGAAATAATTCAGCGTCATCCTAATGCATTCCTTATAATTAGTATGAACCCTGTCTCATCAGAATTTGCCGGAACAAAACCAATTAACGCAGCAATGAGAAGAAGAATGAGTGTCTGGTTGAACTTTGACTATATGAGTGTAGGAACTAAAATTGATGAAAAAGAAGTTGATCTTGTTACTATGAAAACTGGAATTAGTCAAAGTGACGCAGAAAAAATAATCAAAGTAGGTGCCGAATTAAGAAAACAGTACAAGTCTGGAGAATTGCCTTATGGTCCGTCTGTTGGCGACTTGATAAACTGGGCAAAGATAGTGGCAGACGGAGGTACTATCTTGAGTGCAGCAGAGGAGACGATAATTGCATTAACAAGTGATGATATTGAAGTTCAAGGAATGGTAAGAAAGATAATAAAAAAGATTGCTGAAGTATAATGGTGCGCGACGACACATTTTTTGACTATGTGTACAGGTACTTTTATAAATTTTCAGAAGTACAACCAAAAGATTTTGGTGTATTATTTTCCAAGAGTACGACTTATCCTCTATTAGAATCACTTCAAAAACCTGTCATGATAATACCCCTGCCAAAACTTGTAGATGACAAGTTCGTATATGAGGGAATGGTATTTGAAAACACTCCTCAAGGGCGAAAAAGTATGTGGTCACTATTTCTGGCTACTCTCTGTCACCTCTCAGCACATGCTGCAACCTCGTCTTATCCAAAATACAAAAAATGGGTAAGACGCAAGACACCTGAGAGGTGCTGGCAGGTAATTGACTTCATAGAGGATGTCATAGCTGATAGGTACCTTCATCACAAAGACAAGGAAATTTGGCAGAATGTAATTGACATGGAAAAACTAGTGATGAAAAACAACAAGACTTTGAAACTTTATTCACATCACGCTTCCTCAACCAAGACATTCCAAGATGCGTATGATAGTTCAAAAATTGCTTCTATGAAAGACGAGATAATCAAAAATATTGGAAAGGATGATTTTGAGGAAAAACTATTGTCTATTGCAACTCGTCTCTACAAAAATAAAGACTTGGTACAAAAACTAGTTCTCCCTTTTCAAGATCACCATAGTAGGTCTTGGAGCCCAAAAACAGAACAACCAGGACTAGAGTTTGAGCCATTTGGAATTTTTGAGGAGCAGGTACAAGAATTAGATGAGTTGTGGGAAATAAACGAGCATGAAAGAAACAAGATTCTGAGGAGATATCGCAAATATCTTAAAGGTCTTAATTTTGATTCGATTGTCATACCTCCTGGTGATATACAAGCTTATGAAGAAATAAAATTTAAAACACTTCCAATGCTGAGACGAATAAGGCAACAATTAAGGACAATATCGAATCTTTCTGATGACCCCAAGCTAGATGAAATTGGTTATATCGATATGCAGCTGGCAATACAGGCAATCGCATCAGAAGGTGCAACAAATGAAATTTTTGAGCGAGATGAGCTAAGAAGGGGTGAAGAGGCATGGGTAATATTGATAGATAAAAGTGCAAGCATGCGATTACGATTTAATGAGTTACAGGAATTTGCTGTAACTGTTTCTGAATCAGCTAACGAACTTACTGGAAAAGCAGATGCTTGGGCGCTATACAGCTTTGACAATAATTTCCAGATACTCAAAGACTTTAAGGAAAAATTTGACCAAGAAACAAAGGCAAGAATAGGAAGCTTGAAAAATGGTGGACTGTCGTTATTGCCTGATGCAATAGATCTGGCAGGTAGAGTATTGTCAGACGACCCACGAGAAAGGAAGTTCATATTTGTTATCACTGATGGTCATCCGTCAGGATATGATGGCATCCACCAAGCCTTCTCAAAATCTATGAAAAAGACAGAGATATCTGGAATTACGCTAATCGGAATTGGGGTAACAAAGGCTATCACACGTAAATTCAGGAACCATGCTAGGGCGACTGACTTGAAGCAGCTTGTAATTAAGTTCATTAGTGCTTATAAGGCAGCAGCAACACCTGATGCCTAATTCAAAGTTTTAGACCATATGTAATCTAAAATTACACACTACATCAGATAACCTTGTTAGTTCCATTTCTGGTAATAAGATATGTTCCCTAGAACACAAAAAAGAAAGGCAATAAGTACTGTGCTTACCACATTGATTATCTTGGTGGCATCAGTCGTTTTGGGAACTGGTGTCGTATTA
>JAGWGU010000046.1 GCA_028867275.1 Nitrososphaerota archaeon | reverse complement strand
CTAATTTATCATCCCAGGTCAAGCCTGCAGAACAAAAACCTGCACAGACTTCAAAACCACAACCACGACCAGCAGCATCAGGTCCAACTCATGGTACACTTCCAGCAGGAATGAAACCAGCAGAAGCTCCAAAACCAGAGCCAAAACCACAACCACGACCAGCAGCATCAGGTCCAACTCATGGTACACTTCCAGCAGGAATGAAACCAGCTCCAAAACCAGAAGCAGCACCAGAAGTTAGTGCACGTGAACCATTGGTAGGAGAAGTAGCACCTGCATATGCAAAGATCAGCTCAACAGGTTATACTGGCAACAAGTATTTTGCAACAAGAAAGAGATTATCGTATCATCCAGCAGACAAGCAATTCACTGGTAGTTCAACAACTACCACAACTGCACCACAACCAGCTGCAGAGCCTGCAAAACCAAAATCTACATTCCGCACTACACTTCCAGCAGGATTCAAAGCCTAATTCTTAAAGGCATCTAGCACTTCTTGTGCATGTCCTGCAGGTTTTACTTTTTCAAAAACTTTTAGGATTTTTCCTTTTTCGTCTACAAGAAAAGTTGTCCTGTTTACTCCCATGTATTCACGGCCCATGAACTGTTTCTTGCCCCATACGCCAAACTTCTTCGCAACATCTTTTTCAATGTCTGCAAGCAAAATGAAAGGAACCTTCATCTTCTCGCCAAATTTCTTGTGGGATTCTTCATCATCTGGACTTATTCCAACTATCTCAATTCCTGCATTTTTGAATTTCTTGTAATCTTGTGCAAATTCTGCAGCCTCTGTTGTGCATCCTGGAGTAAAGTCCTTTGGATAAAAATAGACCACATATTTTTTACCCTTGAGATCTGATTTTTTTATGGTTTTACCGTCTGCATCTTTTAGTGCAAAATCTGGAACTTGATCTCCTTCTGATAACATCTGAGAGATACACCAAACAATCCATACTTATTTTTTGCCTACATTGTTTCGAATGTTTTATATTGCATGTTCAGAGGTCAAAGTGATTAATGGTTAACCCGCGTGCATGGCTTGCAGAAGCAATAGCGACATATGCACTTGTCTTCTTTGGACCGTTATCTATCATACTATCAGTTGCATACTTTGGCTCGGTTCTAACAATCCCTGCACTTGTTGTCATAGCACTTGCACACGGTGCAGCAATAGGATTGATGGTTTACACATTTGGTCATGTATCTGGTGCACACATCAACCCAGCTGTTACTATATCCATGTTAGTGACAAGAAGAATCAATATCCGAGATGGAATTGCTTACATTGTGTTTCAGATAATTGGTGCAATTGTTGCAGCTGCAACACTCAAAGCAATATTTCCTGTACTTGGAGACAAGGTGCATTTTGGAACCCAAGGTGGACCTAGTGCAATTTTGAATAATAGTGCGATATCAGGATTTACAATTGAAGCCATTCTTACATTCTTCTTGGTAACTGTCATATTCATGACTGCTGTGCACAAAAAAGCACCAGCCGGGATGTACGGTCTTGCCATTGGTGGAATGATATTTTTGATACACTTGGTAGGTGTTCCATTAACTGGAGCAAGTGTTAATCCAGCAAGAACTTTGGGACCTGCAATAATATCTGGATACTGGGACTATCACTGGATTTACTGGGCAGGACCAATAGTGGGTGCGGTCATTGCAGGATTGGTAATGAACTATGTCTTTGTAAACAAGGCTGAAAAAGAAGTCTCCTAGATTTTTTCATTGCTTTTGAAATGTATTATAACAGGTCTTGATTCAATTTTATTTGTGGACCCGTAGCACAGCTTGGATAGTGCGGACGCTTGCGGAGCGTCAGGTCGTGGGTTCGAGTCCCCCCGGGCCCGCTACAATAATGTCCTTTTTAGGGTTCCAAACCGAAAAGAGGACAAATGATGAAAATCAGCAAAAGCGAGATACAAAAAGTAACAGACGAGCCAATAGGCCTGTTCTACCAGGGGATAAGGGCGGCAGCTACTAAGGAAAAGTACACTCGTACATTACAACGAATCTTGTGCGATTTCTTTGAGGATGTTTTAGAAGGTACATTTGAGGAGAGGGCTGCTCAACTAGTCCACAAGGCAAAATCTGACCCCGAATGGATTACTAGTCTACTGTTAACATTGTCAAAAAAACTCAAGGAAAGAACTGACCTTCCAAGGACTGATGATGATTATTTGAGCCCTAATTCTTTTCCGAGATTCTTCAAACCGATTAGAAAATTGCTTGACATGAATGATGTTCCAGTTGCATGGAAAAGAATCTCCTACACATTTCCACAGCATGATAATACGTATTCAGACAGCAGGGGGTACACAAGAGAAGAAATACAAAAGATGCTTGGATTCATTCGAGGCCCACTGGACAAGGCCCTGATACTGGTTGCTGCAAGCTCTGGAATAAGAGGAGGAGGTTTCATGTTGTATTGGAATGACCTGACACCAGTCTACAAGGTAGACGACAAGATTGTTTTTGATATTATAGAATCAGAAGAATCTAGGGCACAGATTGTCTGTGCAATGCTGACTGTATACCGCAAGACACAGGAAGAGTATCCTGCATTTATCACACCAGAAGCATACCGTTCCATAATGGATTACAAATTAAAGTGGATAAAAGAAGTTGGAAAAGAACCACTACCAACTGATCCGCTGTTCAAAGAAGCAGGACCATTTGCTACAATGCTAAAACCTGATGCAGTCAAAAGAAGAATTACGAGAGTTGCAGAAAATGCCGGAATCAGAAAACCGCTCGTAAAAGGCAAGAGAAAGCATGATGTCCCAATAATGAACGGGTTTAGGAGATTTTTCAATAAAATAAACAAGGAGACAATATCAAAAGACTCGCCGCTTGCAGCACTAATCAAAAAAGAGTACATGATGGACCATGTCGGCCTTGTAAAACTTGACCGAAACTACTTCAAGACACATATTTCTGAACTGGTAGAGGAATACCTCAACGCGGTTCCTCACCTTACAATATCTGATGAGGAACGAGAAAAGGCACTGAACAAAAAACTGCGCATTGAGAACAAGGATTTGTACCAGAAGAACGTAAGGATTGCTGAACTAGAAAAGAACCAGGAGATGATGACTAGATGGATGATGAGGTTCAAAGACCTTCATCCAGAAATGTTTACCGAAGAAGTTTTTGTAGGGGTAAAGAAAGGAGGAGTAACATAGCATATATGAAAATTCTATATCTGATAATTCTTGGAATTGTTACTATTCTAGGAACCAGTATTACATTTTCACAATCAAGTAGCGCACAGATGCAAAATGTAACATCTCCAGGTTATTTCAAATGCGTAGACAGTATGGAACAAATCGCAAAGGCAAAATACGCATCGTTTGACGAAGAACGGGCCAAAACAACATCCATCAGTTACGACAAATTCCAATCCGAAGTCAAAAATGACAATTACACATTTGTTGCAATATCAGCAGAGTGGAAGAATGATCAAGTAAACTGCGATGTCACATTTGAGCATGCACTTGTAAGATTCAATGTCTTTAATGCGTCAGGAATCCAGCGAGACGTTACTGTCATAGTGAATCCTACATCATATCAGCCTACTAGTATAGTAGTAGAACATGATATGCCGACTCATGGCGGGATAGTAATACTGTCCCCTCTCAAGCAATTACACTCTGGAATCAAGGTAGAAGACGTACAATGCAATCAAGGTTTTAGATTGATTCTGAAATATTCTGGTGATAGTTCTGCCTGTATCAAGAATGAGGACGTACTACATTTTGTAGAAAGATCATGGGCCAAGATAACTGTCACAGTTGTAGACCTTGATGTCAGACAATAAAGACTGATGGTTATGGTAGAGAATTTTATTATTTCTTAACATGTACTCAGTCATGCGATTTTTATGATATTTTCACTCATACAGAATGTAGAAATAGATCGCATGGCTAAATTTGCACAATAAAACCATGGATGAGAAAGGTATCAAACAATGGAATGATGGAAAACAAGTTACACCTGAGTTTGTTGTAACTAAACGAATTAAATCAAATAAAAATGGCTCAACCAAGATAATCAAACGCAAAGCCATGACAGATGATGGCATATTTATCGATCAAGAATTATTAATCCCATCCGATGTAACCGAAATAAAATCTGGTAATTTTACAATAAAAATTCTAACTCAAGATGAAGAGAAAAGGATTGCCATGGAAAATGTCAGAATAAGAGATAACTGGACTTGTCAGTGGCAGAATTGTGGGAAAACAATTAGAGAGACAAAACTACACGTAAATCATATTTTTCCAGTATCGGAATATCCACAATATGAATTGAAAGAGGACTACATGATATGTTATTGCTTAGAACATCATGCCAAGTGGCATAAAGCAAGAGGCGATAAACGAAGTGCATTATTTCTTGAATCACAGAAAATCGAATCTTCAGAATCTAAAAAATATAGCTGCCCAAATTGTGGCATACAATTAGTTGAGGATGATTTTCCTTTGAATGAAATGTCAGAAGGACAGAAATTCATTAACATGTTGGGATTCATTGATAAAAAATGTCTGCAATGTGGATACGAATTAGATGAGTAATTTAGCACTTCCAGATACTTGACGGATGAAATTATACATCTAATCAATTAACGGGCCTAGGTGTTATGCAAATCAAAAAAGTAGAAACCTAGGACAGGACTTCATTGTCTGAACGGTTATGAATGTCCCTCTGTCCTAGATTCAGGCTTCATGTGTTTGAACAACATGGTATTAGAACCAGAATTACTTTGGGATGCTTGCTCGAAAATGCGAGCCGAGTATGGAGCAAAATTTTACTAAATAATACCCTGTTCATAGTCATTCTTCCATTTTTCTAAATCGCCTCTGAACGCAACAAAACCAGATTCCATTTCAAAATTCGATGGCATGTTTGGTTCTACCCAAGTATTGTTTTTATAATCTACATAAAGTGCATCAAGTCTATTGTCGAACCCCAAAAAATCACCTGAAGTTGCATATCCTTCAACTGTCTTGAATTCTATCTCTACATTGGGGTTGTATTCTGGTACTTTTGCTATGTCTATTACACGAATTTTTGATGTGGGGTTTTTAAAAGTAGACTCTGCTTCTTTTATTTTTGCATCATGATCATGAAATGTAACAGTATCCTTGGTTATCGTTGTGAGACTTTGTTGTTGTGCAGTATTTTTCATCTTTTTCAAGAGACATGCTTTCCCAAATTCCTCAACCGCAAAGGTATACAATACATATGCCTCATTTTTTTTACCAGCATTTAATAACAGACTGGCGGATTCTAAGATACTTTGTGATCTGGCAAGACATTTTTTTATGCCATTGTCAATTTCTGAAGCCGGATAAGACCGAGTAGGCAACTTACTCACTTGATTGATACGCATAGTTAATGTTTTCTTTATTTTTCATCAAACGCATAATGACTCATGATATTGTAATGTACAATCAAAGTTGATAGTTAGACAATGATTAAGCTCAAAGAAGTTGAATAATCGCCCATACTAAAAATAAAACTCCCCCAGCTAAGAACACAAGACAAAACGCTTTGAATGGGTAAAACCATTTGACCTTTAGACTTTCTCTGACAAATATAATTTGTCCAATAATTGCAGCAATCATTGACACACCTAAGAATGCAATAGATACACCATAAGCAAATTGTGGTAAAACCATTTTAAAAGAATGTTCAAGAAAAGAAGAAATAGTTAACAGAATGAGGAATCCAG
This sequence comes from Nitrososphaerota archaeon, assembly GCA_028867275.1. GTDB lineage: Archaea > Thermoproteota > Nitrososphaeria > Nitrososphaerales > Nitrosopumilaceae > Nitrosotalea. The sequence goes on along the minus strand of JAGWGU010000046.1, from coordinate 5,512 downwards.
CTATTAATGTGGAATTGACTTGAATTATGTCTTTAAACTCCATTAGGTATTTCGATACAATGATGATATAAAAACAAAAACTACCAGAATAGTTTCCCTATCTTAAAATCAAATTTACAATAGTTTACATTTCATCTCACGAATTCTGGCATGATATTCTCTATGACGCAATATCTTTGCCTCATGAATACATCCATCACATCTCCTTGAGGCCGTCTTACCCTTTTAGAGTGTAGAATTGTACCACATTTGCCACAATGATGCGGTAAAACCTGACTAGAATTATGATGTCTGAAACAAAACCGATTATCTTTCTTTAATTCCCGCCCTGTCAGAGCCCTGTAACAATCTAGGGCGGGACAAATCTTTCTTTCATGAATCAGTCTAAGAGTATCTGTGGATAGTGTAACTGTCTTCTGTAATGACTCCATATTTGAAAGGTATTCTACAAATATTTACTTGAAGGTATAGGCTCAAAAGAGCGAGCCTAGGGTTAGCGGAGATTGACTTGTAAGATTACGAGATATTCTTTTAAAACCAAGATTCTAAGACTGTGGTTATGATATGTCCATCTCAGCAGAAGAATTAGAGAAACTAATCAACGAATTTGAAGGACAGGTAGTAGATTGCAAGAGTCATGGAATTTTATCACATGTAGGCGATTTAGCTGAACTTATGGTCGCTTTTGGAAATAATAAATTTGTGTGTTCAGATCATGGTGGCAGAATAATAATTGGCGTAGATAATCAAAAAAATGTAGAGAGCTTTGAGGCTAAACAGGGTCATGAAGAGTTAATCATGAATGTGGCAAGAGACAAATGCTACCCATCCATGCATCCAATCTTTGAAGTGATAAACTATGAAGGACAAAACATCTACATGATCACAATTCCAAAGATGGAAAATGTGCCATATCAATTGATTACAAAATCTGGAAAGACTTTTAGAATAAGGATTGGTTCTACAATAAGAGAACCCACTAGCATAGAACTAGAAAAGCTATTCGATAAGGGCATTCCATCTTCCAATGATTTACTTGCAGAAATTGCAAATTCTTTTCCACAGATTTTTGATCCAGTTATGTATATTACAATAATCCCAATTGATTTAAATTCCAAACTATTAACTTTTGATGTAAATACTGTATCCTATTTACGTTCAAATCAACCGAGACATGCCAATACAGGCGAGACAAAAGTAAGGCAGAATGAGTTTCATTTTGTAGGTACGGATGCCACGGAAAGCAGATATGGAATAATAAATGAAAAAGGTGCTTATTCATTTCGAGAAAAACTGAAAGAAGAAAAAAAGCTAATTCACATAGGCAGACAATGTGTCATACTCCTTTCAACAATCAAATTTGCTCAATCATTATATCGTAAATTTGGGTATAACCAAAGAATCTTTGTCCGATGCAGGTATGGACGTGTTGAGGGATATCATCTAGGAACAAGCGAACCATGGGAAGATTATTTTGATTTTGGTGGTTTAATTGCACAAAAATCAGATATCATAATAGAACGCACAGTGTCACTGGATGTCTTAAATCGCAATAACCTTGTAAGTTCCATTCTTGAGGAGCTGGCTAGAGCGTGCAATGGTGTTATAAATTCCGGAAGTTTTAATGAATTTGTTGATGACATGTCTGAAAAATACTCATAATTGAGTTTCGGATCTTGTCATGAGTAAATATTGTACAAAGTGTTATGGCTATGACCCTTCTAAATTATGACTATCTATTACTTGCAGAGAATTTTCTTTCTAACCAAATAGAAATTAGTGAGACTGCTGGAATAAAGACATAAGCATAAAGTTCAACTTGGCTATGTACTTCCATTTGGTGTGATGAAATATTACCGTCTGCCAGTACAAAAGAAAATATTGCCAAAGCAAAGAAAGCAGTCAAATCTCTCTGAAAATAATGGATGCTGATCATCCAGACAATCCGATTACTGCAAATCGCATGATTGTTCTTGTAAATACAGGTCAGAAAAATTATGCGATTGAATCTACTGCGATTCCTGACAATAATGGCCTGAATGTCTGGGCTGGAAAGAATTTAGTAGGTTGGACTATTCCTGCATAACTGAGATTCAGGCACGATGATCCAAAAATAGAACGTGTGCCATGTAAATCCGGCCCGATCCGAACTTTGAATTCAGTTTTCAATAAGATTCTGATTTTATGTAAAGATATTCCGAAATTGAAGCAAATGATAGAGGACAAAGTAAGTTTTCGAAGAAAACAAGTTAAAAAACTACTGCAAGAGGGCTACAAGCAAAAGGAGATCGCTCAGAAGCTGGGGAGCAGCCTGTCGACGGTGGAGAAGGATATCAGAGTAATACAAAGGGGAGAATGAGCGAAGGCGATCAACAAATCGAAATAATAAATCTACAAAATCTAATCCACATACATGTCAGAGATCATCGGAAAGATGCTGCAAGAACATTACAAGCTGTTTGAAGGTGCAAGTCAAAAAGTAGGGGAACTTCACTATCTCATTTTGAAATCACAAGAAATAGTGGAAAATCTGAAAAGAAATGACAAGTCTTTTGAGGGGGAGATAGGGCGCGACGAAATACACTGGTGGATATTCTACAAGGAAAAAGACCTGAAAGAGTTGAAAAACCGAACGGGGGAGGTGTTAGAAGCCTTCCAAAGGGTGAAGGAGGATTCGGTTAAACTGAGACAATCGCTGCAGCCAAGAAGTTATTCTGAATTGATTGATGGCATGAAAAAATTCTGCATTGATCACGAGTCTGAAATTCAAGCTTTACTAGATTATGTAAAATGGCTTGCCACAAAAGACCCTAGATCTGTTATAATGTTATTCAACTATAGAGTGTGGGGTTCGACAAGAATGGGAGACAGGACGATTCCAGTTTCCAAGAAGAACGAAAAAGCTACCGTTAACGCATGTGTGGAAATTTCGTTAGGACTCAGAAGAAGTGCTCATGGTCCAATGATAAGCAGGGCATTCAATGATGTAAGTTATGAGATTTTCGAGTCGATGCAGTCCGAGGACTATTCAACCCCCATAGAGATTCCATGGGACGGCGTGGTGACTAGAGCTTCGAATGAAATTCTGATGGACATGGCGGAATATTTCGAATTCTTAAGAAACGCCTTGAGAAACATTCTGTTGGAGATTGAAGAGTATGAGACAAGCGACAGCATACTCCATGACAACGGATTTTGGAAATCGTTTGTCGGGAAAGTAATTGAGTTGCCCATTGAAAACATGGTATGGGACTTCAAAGTGACGCTTGCAATGTGGGAAGCCAAGGGAACGATGAAGAAGAAAAAGGAGGTAGAGTTTTGCGAAGATATAGCAAGTCTCGCAAACATGCAGGGAGGCGTACTGATCATCGGCATATCTGATAAGATGCCTAGGAAGGTGGTTGGACTTGAGGATCTGGAGAACAAGATGAAGTACACAAAGGACGTGATTCAAAAAGGAATCACCTATCCAAGAGACCTTACACACTTTCAGGTTTTAGCCCTGGAGAACGAATCAGGTGAGAAAAAACTGTGCCTTTTGGTTGTCGTCAAACAGGCCATGGAGGTGGTAGGAGTTAAAAATGAAAAACCTATTGAGGATAGCGACATGAAAGGTATGCTAATTCTTCCTACCTATCCGATAAGAAACGAGACCGGAATCACCAGGATATCGTATTCTGATGTGAGCAACGCAAAAATCCATTTGAAGCACGACAGTTACAGATTCCTAACATCTCTTGAGACCAACTATGGGAAAAAATCCTGAAAGTCAAGACTTTCAGCAGACAGAATCCCGTCTTACAATCAAAATTGGGCAACTATTGAAAACCCTCCGCCGAGCCCCCGCGACGAAACAGACTTCAAATCAAATCCAGAAATGGATAATTCTTATTTTTATGATGGATGAAATTGTGGTTTCACACATAATGTCTGACGGCCGTTTTCAATACTGAAAACAAATGTATTGACAATAGTATCACAGCAAAAGAAATGATTAGAGACATTTCTATATGCCCATGCAAGTTAATTTCTGCGATTCCAAAGTAAAGAACCATACTCAAAACAATCCATGCAATAGTGACTGAGGTAATCTTCATCTTATCAAATTTTGTCATGGATCTAGGAATCATATTCACACCTTGAGTTTGTCGATTTTTTCTTTCCATTCCCATAAACCGTCCCATAAGCCTCGAATAAACTCCATTGTCATATGTCGGGACTTGAGATGACCCTCATCTACAACCACTTCTTTCATAAGCCTTTGATGTTTTTCATGTGAAAGATTGACTGCTGGTATCCCGTACATGGTATAAACATCTTGGCTAACCATCATCCCGGGTTTTGGTCGTCTGTCTTTCTCTTCAGCAAGGGCTTTTTCCACCTCTTCTTGGTATCTAACAAAAATCATGTCAAAGTTTGCGTAAGATGCAGTGGTTGCAATCTCTGTAGCTTTTTTTATGCCCGCGGTGTATTCCTTGCTCTTTTCTTTTGTCAATCGTTCAATTATCGGTTCAAGGTCGGGTGAGTCTCTACGTTCTATGTATGCCTCAATTGCTTCTCTTGCAACGGCTGACCAATTTACTTCTTGGAGCTTGCCCATTTTCAAAAAAATCTCGTCAGGTATGGATAGTGTAATGTTTTTTGTCAATTCCTGTGTATTATGTGAAGTCACATAAAAAGATTATGATAAACTGTGTTTTATGTGTAATATGTGATATTATGAATACTTTCTGAATGAACGCCTGCAAAACCTCTTGAAATCATCCCTGTAAATCATGAACGACTAGGTCTCGACGGTCGCCATTTTGGAGAATTGTTCTCGAGTCAGTTGGTTTATCCACCGCCGAATAAAGAAAAACAATAATGCGTTGTTTGAGACGGAACTGTTGAGGTTGAGTACGGTATTGTCCTAATTCTAGTTCAATTTCCTTGAGAGGGGTTTTGTTCATTTAGTTTAATTCCTTCCTTTAGAAGATAGAGTTTTCAGGTACAGATTTGTTTGTCAAAATATGCCTAATTGTAGTAAAACTTTAGAGTATTAGAAGATCAATATTCAGTATTGTCAGAAAAAGATGAACTGTGGTACGTTCAGCTTTCATTGAGAACCCATGTAAATAACGACTTGGATGTACAGACATTTTGTAATCAATGTGGAGAATTAATACTTCAAGAATTCAGAGAAAAGAATTGTAGTAAATGTCACAGTATGAATTGGAATAGCCCAAACATAAGTACCGAGTACAGACAGATGTTGATAAAATTGCAACAAGATCAGACTTTTAGGAATCAACTGAAAATAAAATACAAAGAAATCTGGAATGAAAAATTTCCAAAATATCGTATACCTGATCCTAGTAACGTAGGAAGATTAGTTCCAAGTAAACCCAAAAATGATTCTCAAAGGTAAGAAAAACTGCAATAATGGGTTTTCATTTTCCGCCAAACGAATCAGGTACTATGGATGATTTATCGAATGTAAACATCTGACCATTATTGGATATTGCGCATAAGT
>JAGWGU010000045.1 GCA_028867275.1 Nitrososphaerota archaeon | reverse complement strand
ACGAATCATACGGCTAGAAAGATTCTTTGAAAGAATAATATTCTATTACCATAGCGAGTCTTACAGGGACGTAGGTTAGCTTGGTAGACTGCCAGCCTCGGGCGCTGGATGTCGTGGGTTCAAGTCCCATCGTCCCTATTCTTGCGAGTTTCATAACAATTCCAAATAAATGATTGAAATATGACACAAAAATACAGAAAAGCAATTGACAACGGCAATCTATCTTGCACATCTGAATCCTGTTACCAAGGCCCACGTAGAGATCATAAATGAATTAAAAAACGAAAATCAAGTAAGAGTTTTGCCAGTAATATTCATGAAGAATGGCAAGGAGATCAATAGCAGGAGTTTTCCTTTTAGTTATGAGTTGAGGAAAAAAATGCTCCAGGCAATATTTGGTGACAGTATCACAGTTGTACCAAATTATACATTCTATGCACCATTTGCAAAATACATGCCCCCAATGCTATCTCCTTATTCATGGAAAATAAAAAAACAAATTCTGGATGGAATAACAACAGATTATTTTACATACACAGGAGACAAAGCTGAAGGTTTTGTGCTTAATCTCTACGGGCTTAATCCCAGAGTAGGCAAAAGAAAGGAAACCTCCGCATCCTCTGTAAAACAAAAGATGTTTGATTCAGCAATGGGAAAAGATACAGATTGGGAAGACTATGTCGAACCCGAGGTAGTACAAATAATACATGATAATTGGGAGGTTGTCAAGAAATTTGCAAATGCAGAGGATCTCACATACAGGATACTAGGAATGAAATTTCCTAGCACTGGATTTTGGTAGAAATAGATTAATTATAGACAGATTTGGTTTTTCAATATGAAACCTTTTGTTCCAAAATTTGTCTGGTTTGATGGAAAACTAGTAAGAGATGAAGATGCAAAGGTACCAGTCATGACTCATGCCATACATTATGGAACTTCGGTTTTTGAAGGACTGAGAGGATATTGGAATTCCAAGAACCTGAATATTTTTAGATTGCAAGATCATATCAAGAGATTTAGAAATTCAGGAAAGGTATATTCAATTGCTCTTAGATTTACAGACAAGGAAATTGCCAATGCAATAATTCAGATTTGTAAAAAAAATAATGTCAAGGAATCGTGTTACATAAGACCATTTTACTTTGTAGGCAAACACGGAATTAATCTTCATGTAACCGAGAACACTCCAACACACGCAGCCATAGTCATGTTTCCTTTTGGAGAACTGTTTAACAGAAATGGGATTAAGGTAGGCATATCTTCATGGAGACGAATCCATGATATTTCAACACCACCGCTTGCAAAAATGGGTGGAAATTATCTCAATTCCATACTAGCAACACAAGAATCAAAGAGGAATGGTTACGATGAAGCCATATTGTTAGACCATCTAGGAAACATAAGTGAGGCACCGGGAGAGAACATCTTCATCATAAGAGATGAAAAGCTGTTAACACCTCCACCTAGTTCATCAACATTGGAGGGAATAACAAAAGATTCCGTAGTCAAGATAGCAGAAGATCTCGGGTATCAAATAATAGAACGTGAGATTCCCAGAACTGAGATTTATTTTGCTGACGAAGTATTTTTGACTGGAACTGCAGCCGAAATAAGCCCAGTTATTTCAATAGATGGTAAAAGGGTTGGAGATGGAAAAGTTGGAAAGATTACAGAAAACATTAGAAAAGTCTATTCAGATATCACTATGGGTAAAAACAAGAAATACTCAAAATGGATAACATCGGTGTATTAGGATGAAAATAGTTCAAATAGGTACGGGCGGCTTTGGAAAAAATCATGCTAGAATTCTTTCCCAACTTGGAGTTCTCTCAGCCATATGTGACATGAATGCTTCCCGAGCAGAAGAGTTTGGTAAAAAATATTCTGTTAACCATTATTCATCTCTAGATTCCCTCATGGATTCAGAAAAATTCGATGCGGCATTTGTGTGTACACCTACTTCTACTCATTTTGATTTAGCAAGAAAACTCTTAGAACAAAGGAAAAATGTTTTTGTGGAAAAGCCAATGACTTATCTCTCTCGGGAAGGTGAAGACTTACTCAAAGTAGCTCAGAAAAACAAGGTAATTCTCACAAGCGGATACATAGAGCGATTCAATCCAGCTGTTTCACTTGTCAAGGAATACGTAAAGACAAAAAAGTATGGAGAATTGATCATGCTTGAATTCCACAGAGAAAACAGAATGCCAAATCACATAAAAGATGTAGGAATTATCTATGATACTTCAGTACATGATATTGATACTGCCATGTGGTTATTTGATGATGTGCCAGAGGTTGTGTTTGCAAGGTCGGGAAAAATAAGACATGAACACGAGGATTTTGCAACAATAATGCTCGGTTTCAAAGATAACAGAGTTGCAATCATATCATCAAACTGGATTACTCCAATTCGCGTGAGAAAATTCAATGCAGTGTGTGGAGATGCTATAATTTCTTCAGATTTTATTACACAAGAGATAAAGATTGAAACCAGTTCAGGAGCAGTGATACCTAGAAAGGAAATGGAAGAGCCTTTACTTTTAGAGATAAAGAATTTCATATCTGCAATAGATGGAAAAGAGAACATAAGAGTAAGAGCAGAAGATGCAGTAAATACCACCAGGATTGCAGAAGCGGCACTTTTATCTAGCCAGAAAGGGACTCCAATTTATCTGGGTTTAAAATGAACAGAAAATTAATGGAAATCCTTGCTTGCCCAATAGACAAACACTTTCCACTAGAGTTAGTAGAATTGGCATCAAAAGAAGAAGTTGTTTCCGAAGGTATGATATTTTGTTCGAAGTGTTCTAGATATTATCCAATAATAGAAGAAATTCCCATAATGTTACCTGACGAATTGAGAGATAAGAATCAAGATATTGAATTCTTGAACAAGTATAAGAGTACTCTTCCCGACAAGATTGTTACAAAGGGTGTTCCATGGCACTTGTGATAATGAAATGGTAACCAATTTCATTTCCGAAAAGGCAAAACTTGGAAAAAATGTAAAGATATGGCATTTTGCATATGTGGGAAACGATACCGAGATTGGAGACAATGTCAAGATAGGTTCACTTGCACATGTTGATTACAATGTCAAGATAGGAGAGAATACCATGATAGAGGGGCTTGTTTACATACCACCACTTTCAAGAATTGGAAAAAACGTCTTCATTGGTCCAGCTGCATCTCTAACTAATGATCCATATCCTGCTAGTAAAAAGATGATAGGAGTTACCATAGAAGATGGAGCAGTCATTGGCTCAAGAGCAGTCATAAAGGCAGGAGTCAAGATAGGAAAAAACAGTGTTGTGGCTATGGGAGCAGTGGTAACAAAAGATGTCCCACCCAATTGTGTGGTAGTCGGAGTTCCAGCCAAAGTCAAGTATTCAAGAGAAGAATACGACAAGAAAAAGAAAAAGTGGGAAGATAGCTAGTGATTGATTTGCTTATGAAATATCCAGTTCTTTATTTTTGACATTATCAAGATCCAAATTACCACAAGCATAATTGCAATACTAGCTTTTACTGCGGAATCTATTAGATTGTCCGTCTTGCCAAATCCATGTATTGAAATGTGTGCTATTATCGGTACAATTAATGCACCACCAGCAATAATCAACAACCACATGACAAATATGTAGAAAAAAATCGGAGTTCCTCTCATAGCTTAATTTCCATCATAAAAGATGTTATTATCGCAAGTGCCGCAGAAAATAATGCCAATCTGAATATTACAAATCCCACTTGTTTTTCTGTTAGAGGGCCATTTGCCAAAATCAATCTTACAAGAGTGATAGGGGCAGATTTATCAGTGCTTGCCATTAGCTTGAAATCTTCAGTAAGCACAGTTGGATTTGCCTTTATCTGCCTGTGTTCAATTATTCTTTTTACACTAGAAAGAAAGAGAAAAGAGTTTATCACTGCAGGAAGTAATGCAATTGCCGCAAGGATTTCGACGTGACCTACAATGGATAATGTACCATACATTGCTCCAAGAGTTAGTGCACCAGAGTCTCCTGGAAATATTTTACTGGGAATTTTATGATATTTGTAAAATGCCAGAGATACAAAACCAAGAGGCAGACTTGCTAATGCAACATCATAATTGTGGACAATGACAAGGCAAATGGTAAGAGCAAAACTAGCAATAGTCATAAATCCGCTTGCAACTCCATTTAGGACATCAATAGAGTTTATTGTATTTCCCATTACTGGAATGATGATAACTATCAATGCCAAGTAGAGTTCTGGAATCTTGACTGAACCAAATAATGGAAATGCAAGGTGTGGTGGAGCATATGCTCCAAGTAGAATAATAGGCAAGGCAGAAGCTGCAAGTGCTAATGGTTTGAACCATCCTCCAAGCACCTTCCTATCATCAGCTAAACCAACAAGAAAGGCAAGTGTTGTTGTAATAATAATTGCCAGTATTTGAGGAGAAGGAAAAAAGACATAGAGAATAAATTCAGAGGCCAGAATTCCTGCAAGAATAGAAGGTCCTCCAGGGCGTGCAACTACAGTTGCGACCTCTTTGTTGTAGTCTTTTACAACCATATTTTTTTTTGTCAGTACTTTGATCAGACTAGGAGTAATTGCATAAACAGTAACAAATGCCACTGCTGAGATCAGTATTGCAATAATGGTTCTATCCAGCATCATCTTATCTTTTTAAGATGTGTCTTTATGTTTTCTGCAACAAGCGGCCCTATCTTGTCCATTTTGGCCAGATTTTCAACAGATATTGTAGTTAGATCCTCTGTTGTTTTTATACCATTCTTGAAGAGTATCCTGGCCCTAACTCTTCCAATTCCTTTTATTTTTACCAGATCAACGAGTTCTTCTTTTATGCCATATACTACTCTAGACCTCAAGGAATCAATCTCAGTCAGGATCTCGTCTTTTTTTTCTAGTTTTGCAATCTCATAAAGAGCATGAATGAGCCAGTCTGCAGTCTCTGCCATTCTATGCATATCACCGGACTCTATTCCAAAATTATCAGATAGAAATATTTCGCTTGATTCATTTATCCAAGCATGCATTGCAAGAAGACTTCGGTTACAATCGTATTCTGATATAGGTTCAATTAGTTGATCGGCATAATTTTCAATTAAGGTACCCACAAACTCGTAATCTTTATTCCTTAATGAAAACTTGGGAAAGAAATCTTCTGAGATTGTAATCAAGTGTAATAAACCAAGAGCATGTCCTTTTGTTGAAATTCTTTCCAAAGATCTTCTAAACAAGACTGCTGTCAGAGGATCAATATACAAAGTAGATGTTTTCTTGCCAAATTCTGTAGCAATGTATCTATTTCCTTTTTGTTTTACAAGATCTTCTGATTCTAGATACCTCAAGGATATCTGAATGTGGAATTTTATTGTAGTCTTTCTTTCTTGAGAACCTGAGAGCGTCTTTGAAAAAAATTCCACAATGTCTTCCCCCTTGATACCAGGATTTGTTGATACAAAGCTGAGAAGATGGATTCTTAATGCCTTGTCTCCTGTAAGTTTGGAAGAGATTGGTTCTGGCGTTCCATTAATGTAATGGTCAAAGATTTCAGCTCCATTGGAGTTGCCTACAATGATTGCCTCGCCATACTTGTCATATTGCGGTCTGCCTGCACGACCGCACAGTTGTTTATACTCTAGTATGCTAATTGGTTTGTTGGCACCATACTTTGCATCATACCTAGCCAAGCTAGCAATAACTACTCTTCTTGCTGGAAGATTCACTCCTGCAGCTAAGGTAGGGGTAGATGCCAAGATCTTTATTCTTTTATTTCTAAATTCAGATTCAATCAAATCTCTGCAGTTAGCATTAAGACCGGCATGATGAAATGCTACTCCATTTTTAATTAGACCAACTAGAGTTTTAACAAGTTCAGTATGTTCATTATCATCTAAAATTTTTTGTGAGATTTTTTCTAGTACTTCTTTTTCTTCATTGTTTAATGACTTTGATACTGCCTCAGATGCCTTTATTGCAAGAGACACAGAACGAGTTCTTGTTTCTGCAAATAAGATTGCCTGACCTCCATTATTTAACGAATCCAATCCCAAGTCAACGGCTGGTCCTCTAATGCTTGTTAGGATTTCAAACTTTTTGTTGTCTTGCATGGTTACTACACCTTGATCATAGACTCCTTCTGACAATGGAACTGGTCTCCATTCACTATGAACTAGCTTACATTCTAACCAATCAGCAATTTCATCAGCATTAGTAACAGTAGCACTGAGAGCTAGTATCTGTGGCCTTTTTGGCAAAAGTTTTAGCTTTGTGAGTATAATTTCGAGGGTTGGTCCCCTGTCATCATCGCCCAATAGATGCACTTCATCGGCTATTACAAGACTTATTTGATCTATCCATTCTGCACCTTGTCTTATGATAGAATCCATTTTTTCATTGGTTAGTACAAGAATATCATTTTGACCTAAATTTTTGTCAGATACGTCAAAATCACCTGTAGATATTTGGATTTTTAGGTTCTTGCCAAGATCAACAGAACCAAGTTTTTTGAATTCATTGAATTTTTCTGATGCCAAGGCCTTTAGAGGACTGAGATAAACTATTTTTCCTCTCTTTTCAGACAGGTGCTTTATTATTGCAAGAATTGCAATCAATGTCTTGCCGCTTGCTGTAGGTGCAGAGACTAGGATACTCTTTCCTTCAAGCAACCCAGCTTTTACTGTCTTTTCCTGAGGAGGATACAGATTGACATATCCATTTTTTTTCAGGAATTCAATTGTGGGAGGAGGAATATCTAACTGCTCTATTTTCATACCCGGTTATAATGACCAGGTTTGGATTCATAAATAGCTGACTCTCTTTGCAATTTTTTCAGGTATTTTCTTGCTTCATCTTCCGTGAATTTGCCAGTCTTGATTAGTTCTTTAACAAATGCCTTTTCTTCAACTGGTCTCTTTTCATCTCCTTCAAGTGATTTCATTACATCCATGAATAGTTGCATTTTTGAGACTTCGCTGTGAGGACGTCCTTGGAGAACTCCGAGATCAACTTTTCCGGTGTTGACATCAACTCCAGCATCTTGCAACATGCTTTGCATAAGGAATATAGCTCGTTCTGCATCTTCTCCATCAACTTGTGTTTTCATTAGTAATCTAGCTCTTGCTGTTGCTAACCTTACAAGTCCCTCTAATTGTCTGGGTGTTACTGTGATCATTCCTTCAGATTCCACATTTCTCATTGTCATGTAGTAATTTAGGATCAGATCTTCTGCTTCCGGAGTAAGATTTGGATCAAATCTCTTTGCATATGATAAATATTTTGTAAGAATATCAACGTCAATTAGGGACTTGGTGTCAGTTCCTGATATCCTGTGTAAATTCAATATGTGTCTTGCAATTCTTGTGTCTTTTTCCTTTGATGGAATGTCTCTGACAACAAAGATAAGATCAAAACGTGTTAAGAGTGGAACTGGGAGATTAACGTTTTCTGTTATATTCTTGAAAGGGTCATATTTTCCAAACATTGGGTTTGCAGCAGCCAAAATCGAAGTTCTGGCGTTCAATGTTGCAACAATTCCACCTTTTGCAATGCTTACGGATTGCTGCTCCATCGTTTCATGTAATGCACTTCTATCTTCCGGTTTCATTTTATCAAATTCATCTATACAGACAAGACCTTGATCTCCCAATACTACTGCACCTGCCTCAAGCATCATTATACCAATTTTATCCCTGACAACTGCAGCTGTTAATCCTGCTGCAGTCGAACCTCTTCCAGATGTATAAAGCCCTCTGGGGGCAATTCTTGCACAGAATTTTAGCATTTCACTTTTTGCCGTACCAGGATCACCCACCAAAAACACATTGATGTCGCCACGAATTTTAGCGCCGTCAGCAAGAATTTTTTGAGTAGATCCTACAATTAACAACAAAATGGCTTCTTTAATGATATCATGTCCGCTCACATGTGGTGCAAACGAGGCTACTAGCCTGTCATAAATATCAGAATTTTTAACAAGTGATTTGATTATTCTCTCTTCATCAGGGGAGATCTCTTCTCGCTCAGTGCTTCTAGAAGACTTGTTTCCACGTCCACGATGAAACTCGATATTATTTCCTTGAATTCGTAATCTGTAGATACCACTTTTCCCTCTCATAGAAGGAATATGTTCTTGTTCAATTCTTACAATTCCTGTTAGTATGATACGATCTCCTGGTCTTGCATTATCAACCAAGTCTTGCAGTACTGTGACATCAAGGTAATGGGGTAATTGACCCGGAGGTAAATCCTCTGGCAATTCTTGTAGTCTCACCATTTGAAAATCAATGAACTTACTTTGTTCTGGGCTTATCTCAAGATCTCTATGAGTACATTTTCCATCATCACATTTTAATGGCTCTTTAAACTCTAGACCTTTTTCTTGAATTCTAATTGTTTTATGGCCCTCAGGACAAAAATAAACTAGTTCTTTTGCAAGAGGTTTGATTTCAGAAGATCTGACAACCATTCCAGAAACACTGATTATTTTTCCGATAACTTCCGCATTTACTTCACGTAAACTTCGTTGAGAAGGAAAGTTTGAAATTCTGGCTCTTATGTCTTGTCGAATTTTTTCTGCATATTGTGGAAATCTTTCTTTTAAAATATCTTTAATTGCTACACTGAATGCTCTAAGTACTTCATCGGGATCAGTATTAAAAACAGATTCAATTTGATGATAGGATACTAGATCATTATAATCAACAACAATGTATTGTGTTTTTTTTGCCATCATTTGGTCAATTTCATCAACATATTTGTATGCGCCAGATTTTTCTTTGAATCTACTTAGAAACTCTTTTACCATGTCATCGAGTTTACTTTTGGAAATTGATTCAGATTGTACAGTCATTTTTTATCTCCCAGAATTTGTTTCTTAAATTCTATACCCTGCTTGTGAATATAATCAAAAAATATTCGCTCTTCAATTGTTAACTTTGTTGCTATATCAGAAGTCATTTGTGAAGAATCTGCCAATGCAATTATTTTTCCTCGCCTTTTACGAATGAGTTCATTTAGCATGCTTTCCATTCTATCATAGTCTTGTTGTGGAAGTTTTTTTGTGAATGAATTAACTTTTATGTAAAAGTCTACATCTAATGTAGAAAGATTGAATGTCCCCTGAGCATTTTCTTTTAATATTGCTTGATGTAATTCATTTACCATATCTGTGTCTCTTACTTCAACCAATTTTTCTAAGGACAACACTTCAGATATCCATCTGGAAATACTTAGTGTATCGCCTTGTTTAGATTCTATAGATACCAATGGTGCTTCTATTTTGAGATCACGCCCAAAATCGACTTTGACATCCTGTAAGCGGTATCCTATACTATGTACCTGTCTAAGTTCTGAAATGTGCAATTTACTCGATCCTCCGTTAGGCCTCTAAAGGGATCGATCGATCAATTCTGTTAACCATTTACTTTGATCATTTGATCTAGATTCTATTTGTACAAATTTATGCCTCTTCATAACTGAAATACCTGATTTACCATGTAACATGAGATTCTTAGTTATCACACTAGCAATGTAAGTCTTTTTTCAATCATAATAGCAACAGGTTATACAGGAATACCCAAGTGCCTGCTTTAGATCGATTTCAGTAATTTACAAATTAGATTTCATAGACTTAATTTTATTAGTAAGTGAAAGACGTATGTCCCTATGACTGAATCCTCGATGTGGGTAGAAAAATATCGCCCTACAAAGATCTCATCCATAATAAACCAAAAAGAGATAGTAGGTAGCTTGAGATCTCTTTTGAAGAATACATCAGAGATGCCACATCTGTTATTTTCTGGCTCTGCAGGAGTTGGTAAGACTACGACTGCACTGTGCCTTGCAAGAGAGATTTTAGGAGATTCGTGGCGTGAACATACTCTAGAATTGAATGCTTCTGATGAACGCGGTATTAACATGGTCAGAGAAAGAGTAAAGAAATTTGCAAGATTCTCAGGTTTAGATACTAACATTCCTTTCAAACTCATAATTTTGGATGAAGCCGATGAGATGACAGCAGATGCTCAGACTGCTTTGCGAAGAATTATCGAAGATACTGCAAAACATTGTAGGTTTATCATGATTGCAAATAACATATCAAAAATCATAGAGCCTCTCCAAAGCAGATGTGCTGTTTTCAAATTTACCAGGATATCAGAAGAGGACATAGTGAGTCATCTGGAAGAAATCTGTAAAAAAGAGAAAATAAAGTATAATGCAGATGGCTTGAAAACATTGTACCAATATTCAGAAGGAGACATGCGCCACACCATCAACATGCTACAAGCTGCGGCAAGCGTAGGAATAGTAAATGAAGAGAATGTAAAGGCTTCTGCAGGACTTGCCAAAACAAGTGATGTAGGTTTGATTTTGAAACTTGCTCTTGGAGGAAAAATCTCAGAAGCCAGAAACAAAATGATCGAACTCATCAAAGTTTATGGAATGTCAGAATCAGACTTTTTAAAATATCTCAACGAAGAGTGTTACAGGATCAAGACTGCCCATCTATCCAAAATGCTAGAAGCCATTGCAAAATATGATTATAGATTGATCATAGGAGCAAATCCAGAGATTCAGTTGTCTGCCCTATTGGCCGAACTTGGAAATATAGAAAAAGAATAGCGCAGAGAGAGGGATTTGAACCCCCGCGTGCTTGCGCACATAGGCTCTCAAGGCCCACGCCATGCCGGGCTAGGCGACCTCTGCAAGTTTTTTTTGTAAGGACTTGTTAAAATTTGTTTAAGATCATCGTTTTTTAGAACTTTAGACATTTCCTGTAGGGACTAATAATAAGAAAAAGAAAAGGGACGAAAAATTCTAGTGGTGTGCGTGTGGATTAACAGAACCGGTTTCCATTTTTGTAAAGGTTCCAGCTGCTTTTTCATGGTGTTCTAAGTTAGATTGGTCTACCTTGATGGCTTGTGGAGGACAAACTGAAACACATGCCATGCACCAAATGCAGTCATGTTCTCTAATTGGATCAGCCTTGTCAGTGTAGTCCTTTCTGTGTTCTTTTTCAGATTCACCAGTTCCAGCAAATGTTGCATCTACTGTCTTCATTGCAGGAATATCTTGTTCTGTTCTGTACCATTGGAAGACTTGGACAGGACATGCTTCAATGCATGCGCCATCTGCAACACATGAATCCCAATCTACAGCTACCATTGTACCACTTACACCTACTGGTTCGATTTTTTCTCCTCGAGCCTTGAAGGACTCGATGCAATTTTCATCTTTTGAGGCTTCTGCTAATCTACCAGGGCCCCATCTAAAGTGAAAATGCTC
>JAGWGU010000044.1 GCA_028867275.1 Nitrososphaerota archaeon | reverse complement strand
TCTGCAGTTATGTTATCATACATGCTATCAAATATCGATGGTCTTGCATTTTCTATGTCAGTTGAAGTAACAATCAATCTAGGACTGTTTGGTTCTCTCAATTTCTTGAAATCCACATATTTGTTCAAAGTATTCTTCAACGGAGTTTTATCATAAAGATAAGGCCACAAAAATGGAAAAAAATAATCTGCTGAGGGTATAAACCACTTTGGAAAAAAAGCATTAGGATTACCAAAAACTGTCGAGTACATTGCGGAAAAACGTGATCTCACATTATAAGGTAAATTTGGTAGAGTGACACCATCTGCCAAATCTAGCCAGAAACTTTCCAGGTCTTTTATAGGATCACTCTTTGCACATGCGATTATTGTTGCATTAATTGCTCCAATTGAAGTTCCAGCTACAATATCGAATTTTATTCCACGCTTGTGCAGTGACTTGTAAACGCCACATTCGTATGCGCCAAGCGAACCGCCACCTTGCAAGATGAGTACAGTTTCACTTGCCTGAACCCCTGTATGTTTAGAGATATTCATTCCGTTTTTAGATGCTGGTCGTGCCGTGTTTGTATTACTCATGAATTTCTCCAGTTAAAAATTATCGCTGAAATTTCTCATATGGGCATCAACCTCATCCTGTGGAGATGGAGATTTGTTTTCGTGTTTGTGTTCACTTTTATGAACGCGTCCTTCCATTTTTTTCTGGTGTTCTTCTCTTGAGTGACGGAGCCTGTCTTTCTCATGAATGAATTCTTTTCCACAATTATCGCATTTCACAATGGCATGATGGTGATGGTGTCTGGCATGGTCTACTAATTCTTCATACTTTACAAATTTTTTGTCACATTGTTCGCATTGTAGTTTTTTGTTAAATAGATTTATCATACATCGAACTCCCTGCGATTGTTTTGTAGTGTATTATATTCCTTGACTTTATTTTTATCCTGGTATGAATCATATATCTTCTCAATATTTTGGGTTGTTTGCACTAGTCTCTCATCAGAGTCTGAAAGTAGATCTTTTTTTCTAATCCCTATGGCGTCTTGGTATGAGACATAAAACTTGTTTGTATTTTCTATGAAATTGGCGGCATTGTCTGATGCCATGGAAAGATAATTCATACAAATGTTTCTAAGATTGGAAAAAACCACATCAATGTTTTCAATTGCCTGACCCAGAAAATAATTTCTCATGTATTGATATGATGTGAGTGAGTAATACCAGGAGGGATTAAAGTTACCCAGATTTTTTTCCATCTCCAGATACTGTGAGATTATTTTGTATGAACTTTTTATAAATTCATCAGATATATCAAAATAGAATGCAAACAAATCTTTGGATAATGAGTTAATTTTTTCCAAACTTTTATTGTAACTTCCCTTTATTTTGTCAAAGTATTTCTCTTCACAAATAGAGCAGCCAAGTTCTGTATCAGGACGAATCTCAGTACCACATATATCACAGATGTCTCTTTTTACACGCTTGGTTTTGTTATCAGACATATTGCTCCTCCATCTCCTTATGGATTTTTTGATTTGATTGATCTACTTTGATTGCCTGCGTAGGACATACAGATACACATGCCATGCACCAGATGCAATCATGCTCTCGAATTGGTTCTGACTTGTCTGTGTAATCTTTTCGTCCCTCCTTATCATGAGACTCACCAGTTCCAGAACTTGTAGCATTTACCATCTGCACCGCAGGAACATCATTTTCAGTTCTATACCATTGATAAACCTGAACAGGACAGACTTCGATGCATCCTCCATCCGATATGCACGAATCCCAGTCAACTGCAACAAATGTTCCATGTACACCTATCGAAACATATTCTTCGCCTCGTGCCTTGTAGGCATTTTGGACATTTTCATCAGTTGAAGACTCGGCATCTATTTTTCCAGGTCCCCACACAAAATGGAAATGCTCTTTATCAGAACACTTGTGCTTGCCTATGGGTTTGTGATTTTTTGGAAATTCCAAGTCTATTGGCATGCATCAACATCTACATGATTAATAAAAAAGACTTGCAATCAATTGCATGAAAAAAAATGCAATAAATTCATCATACTTTTATGTTAAAATCACTTCTTTGAAGACGAGATCTTAAAAATGACAAAACATTCTCAACAAACAAAACACATGCACCAGTGGTCTGTCACTTTAAACCACTGGCAATGCAATACGTGTGGAAAGACATACGGATAAACTAAACTTTCCATTTTTTATGTAAATGCAAGGGTTCAGAATCTTGGATTTGATTTAAAACTCGAACCTCTGAGATATCCCAACTCTTAACTATCAAAGATTATTTACTTGATTTTCTGTAAAGATCTTCAACCGAGTAATATCAGGTTTGAAAAATAGATCAATAGTCCAATCAAGTACAACTCTTAATTTCTTTTCCAAAGTGGGCAGATGACTTAGGTAGTATGTTCTCCAGATCATCCATGCAAGTAGTCCATGAGTCTTCATACCAAATAGTATGCCAACACCTTTTCTTTTTCCTATTTGAGCCATGATTCCTCTTGACTTGTAATTGAAGCTAACTTTGTTTCCTCCTCTTATTGTTGATATCAAGTTTCTTGCCACAGCTTTTGCCTGCTCTACAGCGTTTTGAGCAGTAGGAGGATATGGCCTTCCAGTATTCTTGTCAGTTATAGATGCACAGTCTCCAAGTGCATATACTCCATCAAAACCTTTGACCACGAGGTATTCGTCAACTATTATTCGCCCTCCCTTGTCATGCTCGCATTGTAATTCTTTGACAATCGTTTCCGGAGTCACACCTCCTGCCCATATTAGCGTACGAGTCCCCATACTGATACCATCCTTTAGTTTCACAGTGGATGCAGTTGCCGAACTAACTGGATTTTCTAGTATTATTTCTATTCCAGATTCTTTCAGCTTTTGTGTAGTAAATTTTGAAAGGTCACTACTTACTTCAGGCAATATTTTATCAGTCGCATTCACAAGAACCACCCGTATGTCTTTGATGTCAATATCATTGTAAAAGTCCCTTACTGCATCCCTGACTAGTGCGTTCAATTCGCCTACCGTTTCCACACCTGCAAATCCCCCTCCTACAACAATAAATGTCATCAAGCTCTTTCTTAGATCTCCGTCTTGTTCTATACTGACTTGCTCTAACATGTCAATTACATGGTTACGTAGAACAATTGCATCGCCAAGGCTTTTCATGGTATAAGAGTATTTTTTGACATCTTTCATACCAAAGAAATTAGTCTCTCCTCCAAGAGCGATTACCAGATAGTCGTAATCCAAGGTGTGATCATGCCAATTTGCCGGCTCATTTTTGATATCCATTTCATTTGATATAGTAACTTGCCTTTTTTGAAAATCAATAGATCTGATTGTTGCCTCGTAAAATCTCGCTCTTTTGCAAAATGCTCTTACCGGTGTTACTATGTGTCGAGTTTCAATCATGCCAGAAACTACCTCTGGCAACATAGGAGTGAAGAGAAAAAAGTTGTCCTTGCTTACCATGCTGATATCTATTGTGAAATCGTTTTCAAACTTGTTTTCCAATCTTCTTAAAACTTCGATTCCTGCAAATCCTCCTCCTAAGACAAGTATTCTTTTTCTGTCATTTACCTCAATGTTGTTCTTGTCGCTTTTTGTCACGTGTGCAATACTAGGCTCTATCATATAATAGCATGCAGGAATTTTCATGCAATTGATTGCTGTATCTTATATGGTATGATAATCAATCGTTGACATGCAAGCAGCAAGAATTATCAGGATAAAAGAACCATTAGAAATACAAACACTTGAAACTCCAAAGCCAAGAGGCTCGCAAGTTTTGATTAAAGTTCAATCAGCTGGTGTCTGCCATAGTGATATCCATCTCTGGGAAGGCGGATATGACGGACCTGCTGGCTCGTTTATGAAAACAACTGATCGAGGTGTAAAATATCCATTAACTCCAGGTCACGAAGTGGCAGGAATAATTGACAGTATGGGCGAAGAGGTAGAGGGATTTGTAAAAAATGAAAAAGTTTTGGTATTTCCATGGATAGGAGAAGGTCTCTGCCCCGCCTGTAGAATCGGAGAGGAGAATCTTTGCGATAAACCCAGATCCTTGGGAGTATATCATGACGGTGGTTATGCGGAATATTTGCTGGTTCCAAGTTACAAATATCTTATAAAACTCGGTGATATGGATACTGACACTAGTGCAATATTATCATGTGCTGCACTTACTGCCTATGGTGCTGTAAAAAACACACATCTAAGACCTGCAGATAATGTTGTTATTGTCGGCGCCGGAGGTCTGGGCTTGATGGCAATTCAGCTTGCAAAGGCAGTAACAGGTGCAAGTATAATTTCAATGGATATTGACGATGGAAAATTAAAAGTCGCAAAACAAAATGGTGCAGATTTTACAATAAATTCCAAAAACCAGGATGTGACAAAATCCATAATGGAATTGACAGATAATCTGGGAGTTGATGCCATCATAGATTTTGTCAATGCCAGCAAAACGGTCGAAACAGATATGCAGATACTTCGAAGACGAGCCAGAGTTGTACTTGTAGGGCTATTTGGAGGATCGCTGCAATTAAACCTAGTCACAATGCCAACAAAAGCGTACAAAATAATTGGTTCCTATACGGGTTCGTTGACTGATATGATCGAGTTGGTTTCTCTTGCCAAAAGGGGAATAATCAAGCCAGTGATTTCAAATAGATTCAAGCTTGATCAGGCCACTGAAGCATTGACAATGCTAAAGGAAGGTAAAATCGTTGGTCGAGGAATAATCAATCCTTGATTTAACAACATGGATTATTTAGAAATCATTATTGTTGGCATCCTTACATCCATACTGGCTATTTCTTTATGGCAATTCTCAACAGTAAAAAAGGAAATGCGCATTCAAACTCAACAACAGACTTATGCAAAGATAGTTGAGGCACGACTCAACTTGGAAAAAACTGAAACATTTACCAGAATGGCAAAAGAAAGTCAGGTATTTGCAGACCGCTTTTCCATAGTAGACAATCCTGATGAATATTATGTAGCAGTAGCATTTCTTGATTTATTTGAATTTCTGTATCTCATGAATAAAACAAAGACGATAGAATCTGGGCTTTGGTTGCGATGGCAGGAACTAATAAAAACAATGATGACCATACCAAAGTTCAAAAAAGTGTGGGAAAAAACAAAGAAAGTACACATGACGGACTATGTGGATTTTATTGATTCATTACAATCATAAATGGTAAAGAGGAGTGTGGTCATCTGCGACTTTCTTATCTATGGAGAATTTGTAACACCGGTGAAATTACAGGAATGTTTGGGCGTACATCATTAAAAAGAGAGTATCAAGGTATCAAGACAGAATTCAAGCCTTTAATTATTAGATCGGCAAGCATTATGTCATCAAATTTCAAGTGATTACAATGATCAAAATAAAAAGAATTCATGAAGAATATTTGTTAGAGAACGGTTTTAGAATTTTAATTGATAGACTTAGGCCTAGTAGAATTTTAAAATCTGGTGCCAAAGTGGATTTGTGGTTAAAAGATATAGCACATACTGACCATTTGAGAAAACGGTTTTCACATGATCCAAAAAAATGTGAGGCCTTGAGAAAAAACATAGTATTCAACTGAGCAATGATCGTACTGAAGATTCATCGTTGTATTTGATCTCCATGTCTAGGCCTCCATCAATAAAACCATTCGAATTAATAAAATACCTGGAGGGAAAAGGGTTTCAGACGTACATGTAAAAGGAAGCCACCACGTTCTTAAGCTAAATGATAGACACACAACAGTTCCATTACATCATGACATAACGAGATAATCAAAAAGAGAAGCTTACAAGACAAATCAAAATTACTCTTAGGCGATTATCAGGTATTCACTCCCAATACATAATCCAACAATAATGAAAATACATCATATCATCTTGATAGTCATACCTCCATTCCATCTCCTTGATGTACAGTAGGAATTTGCCAGAACTCACACCATGATGTTTTGCCTGATATTATTTTGAAAAACTCGATGAGATTAATTCTTGTCACGGATAATCATGTGAACCTAGTTATGGGCAATAGGTTTACAATCACCATGATCATATATGTAGTTCAGGTTTTTAATTCGTCTAACAATAATACGAAAAGCAGTAAGAGCATACGCACCTGCCTAAATAGAATGAAAATTACCAAAAGGTTGTAATCCTCAAAGGCAGATACGATCCAGTGATCAGATGAAAGAGGACAAGCAAACCATTGAAAAAGAATTGTCTGGAAAAGATTTGATGTCTGACCCAGTTCTCAACAAGGGAACTGCGTTTACCGATGAGGAACGGACTATATTTGATCTGCATGGATTGTTGCCGCCCGTGGTAGAAACGTTAGAGCAACAATGTGCGCGGGCGTATGAGGCATACAAGAGAAAGAATGATGATTTGGAACGCCACATATTTTTGCGCGCGTTGCAAGATACTAATGAGACACTCTTCTATGCCTTACTCTGTCGTCATATTGCTGAGATGACCCCAATCGTCTATACGCCGGTTGTAGCACAGGGTTGTATTGATTTTTCACATATCTATCGTCGTCCACGCGGTCTGTTTTTGTCCTATCCCCTCATAGATAGGATGGACGAGATAATAGAAAATCGCCCATATCATGATGTTAATGTAATTGTTGTAACAGATGGCGAGCGCATTCTAGGAATTGGCGATCAGGGGGCTGGAGGAATGGGAATTCCAATCGGCAAACTTTCACTTTATACATTGATTGGAGGAATCGATCCTCGACACACGCTCCCAATCTTGCTTGATGTTGGTACTAACAATGTTGAGCGTTTACAGGATCCTGAATACATAGGATGGCGTCATCAAAGAATAACAGGACAGGCTTACTGGGATTTTGTAGACAAGTTTGTAAGTGCTATCAAGCGAAAGCTTCCAAATGTTCTGCTACAATGGGAAGATTTTGCAAAACCCCATGCTCGCCCAATACTAGACAAGTATCGTGACAGTCTTTGCACATTCAATGATGACATTCAAGGTACTGCTGCGGTGACGTTAGGGGCAATGTATGGTGCCCTGAACATTACAAAGAAGAAGTTTTCGGATCAACAAGTTGTTGTTCTTGGTGCAGGAAGTGCTGGAACAGGAATTGCCGAGTATATTCTAAAAGCAATGGTAGCAGAAGGAATCAACGAAGCAGAGGCTCGTAAACATTTTTTTCTCTTGGACAGTAAAGGACTAGTGCATACAGCTAGGAAAGACTTGTCACCAGTTCAACAGGAATTTGCACAACCTTTTGATCAAGTGTCTAGATGGAAAACAAATGGTGGACAGATAAACCTAGCAGATGCAATTAGGAATATCTCTGCTACAATCCTCATTGGAGTTTCAAGTCAGCCAGACCAGTTTACTGAACAAATTGTCAAAGACATGGCAAGCAAGGTCAAGAGACCAATAATTTTTCCACTCTCAAATCCGTATGACCATGCAGAAGCAGTCCCAGAAGATCTAATCCATTGGACGGATGGTCGTGCTCTAATAGCTACTGGAACAGAGTTTCCACCTGTCTCATTTAATGGTAAGATGATCAAGATAACTCAGTGTAATAATTTTTATATCTTTCCAGCTATAGGTCTTGCTGTTACAGCTTCTGGAGCAAAACGAATCACTGACAAGATGATGGTTGCTGCAGCCGGCGCTCTTGGATCTTTTTCTCTAAATATGGTTGATTCCAATGCACCATTATTACCACCAATAGAGAGTATGAAAGATGTGACTATCCATATTGCAGTGAAGGTTGGACTACAAGCCCAGAAAGACGGAGTGGCACAAGAAATGAGCGAACAAGAACTGTATGAACAAGTACAAAAAAGATTTTGGATGCCAGAATATTGTAATTACAAATTGATCAGAAAGGATGTGTCAAACAGGTAATGACGGAATCTTTCATGTCATATCATATGATCCCAAAGACTCACATTAAAAATGTCTACCAGAATGTTACGGATGATTCCAAACGGAAGGTGGTCAAGTCATGGTAAAGAAGGTTGCCGACATCGTGGTCGAGTCATTAATCTCCGCCGGAGTCAAGAGAATATATGGATTATCCGGAGATTCGCTAAACGGCATAACTGATTCCATACGAAGACGCGACAAGGAAATTTCCTGGGTGCATGTTCGGCATGAGGAGACAGCAGGGTTTGCAGCGGGTGCCGAAGCTCACCTCACGGGAAATTTAGCTGTCTGCGCTGGAAGTTGTGGACCTGGGAACATGCACCTTGTCAATGGACTGTATGACTGTCATCGCAGCAGAGTGCCAGTTCTTGCAATTGCTGCACACATACCAAGCCGAGAAATCGGGAGTGCATATTTTCAAGAGACACATCCGGAACTTTTGTTCAAGGAGTGCAGTCACTATTGCGAGCTTGTTTCACATGCGGATCAAATACCGCGTGTTCTTGATATCGCGATGAGAACTGCCATATCTCTTCGTGGCGTATCTGTCGTTGTTCTTCCAGGTGACGTTGCATTACAAGATTCAATATCAAACAGACCCATCATACCTTTGGAACAACCAAAGGCAGTTGTCTGTCCATCTAAAGAAGACATCATGAAACTCGCTAAAGTTCTCAATTCATCCCAGAAAGTGACCATTTTGGGTGGCGCAGGTTGCGCAGGGGCACACTCGGAACTAATTGAGATTGCGGGTTTACTTCAGGCTCCGATAGTACATGCAATGCGCGGAAAAGAGTTCATAGAATATGATAATCCGTATGACGTTGGAATGACGGGGCTACTTGGATTTTCTTCGGGATATTATGCCATGATGGACTCGGATCTATTGTTTATGTTAGGCACTGACTTTCCCTATCAGCAATTCTACCCATCACATGCTACTATAATTCAGGTGGACATTAGAGGCGAGCAAATAGCCCGGCGAACAAAGGTCGATCTTGGACTAATTGGAGACGTACGCCAGACGCTGATTGCATTGAAACCAATGCTTAATCAGAAAAATGACCAAGGACACTTGAGAACATCACTAGATCACTACAAGAAAACCCGGAGGGAACTTGATTCGAGCGCAGCAGGCAAGACGGGACAAATTCCGATTCATCCGCAGTATGTTGCAAAGATAATTAATGAACTTGCTGCAGATGATACAATCTTTACATGTGATGTTGGTACTCCCACTATCTGGGCTGCCCGTTACCTGCAGATGAACGGCAAGAGGAGATTGTTAGGATCTTTTTCGCATGGATCCATGGCAAATGCACTGCCTCAAGCAATAGGCGCACAGCAAGTCTTTCCAGGCCGTCAGGTTATTTCTCTTTCAGGTGATGGCGGGCTTTCAATGCTTATGGGCGACTTGATTTCATTAAAACAGTTGAATCTACCCGTCAAGGTTGTAGTGTTTAATAACGGGGCATTAAGTTTTGTAGAACTTGAGATGAAGGCAGCTGGAATACTCACATATGGTACCGATCTTGTGAAAACGGATTTTTCAAAGGTGGCAGAAGCTGTTGGAATACTGGGACTGCACGCCGAAAAACCAGAACAGATTAGGCCAATGTTGATCCAAGCTTTGGAGCACAATGGTCCTGTTCTTGTAGATGTAACAGTGAATCGCCAAGAATTGTTGATGCCTCCAAGCATCAACCTTGAGGTGATAAAGGGTTTTACACTTTACATGATAAAAGCTGTACTCAATGGACGTGGAGACGAAGTCATTGATTTGGCAAAGACAAATCTATTTAGATAATCATAGTTCTTCAAAGACAAAAAATGAATTTATGAGATCTGTTGCTATTTCGTCGTGTTACTACAATCATGATTTTATTATCATGACTGGGATTGGAGAATGGATGACTACATCATTTGCAACACTGCCAAGTAAAAGTCTCTTAAATCCAGTTTTCCCAGTACTACCCATTATAATTAGATCAGCATTTTCATTTTCAGCATATTGTACTATTGCAGCTGGAACGGAGTATAGTTCCTCAGTTGTTTCAGTCTTTACTTCCACTCCATTTTCAGTGGCATTTTTTTTAATTTTATTAAACCATTCTGCAGCCTCATCTTTAGCTTTTTTTAGAAATTCATCAAACCACGCTTGTTTAGTGTAGGTAAAAGTAGATGCAGGAGTATGAATGATATTAATAACAACAAGTTTTGCATTGTCTTTTTTTGCCATTGCGATACCATAATCTGCGGCCTTTAGTGACATTTCAGAGCCATCTATTGCAACCAATATCTTTGAGAAAGTTCCTACGTTCATGAACTATCAGTACACACAACCTGTTAAAGTATCTATCCAAGAATTACAGATTTGAGAAAAAGGCTTTTAAAAAAATTAAATGACATTCTTCAAAGTGTAAATATGGTTTTGTATCATGGCAGTTAGAAAAAATTCGTTATGCATGCACAAGTTTTCCAAACTATTAATAAGTTATCAAGAATAGTGTATCAGATGGTTATACCAAAGCAGACCGAGTCTGTTTCACTTCGTCTGAACAAAAATACTTGGAATAAACTTAAAGTTTTAGCTAGTAAACAAAAATTAAGTCCTAATGCCCTTGTGAGTCAGATACTGGATTCTCATCTTGAATGGGAGTTAACTGCCACTGCTGCAGGATGGGTTGTCATGCCTAAACCATTTCTCATAGAACTATTCAAGGTCGTAGATAGTAACACGATTGAAAAAGTAATAACAAAATTGTCTTCACGCATGGCAAAAGATATTTCTCTATACATGCGAGGAAAACATGATCTCAACTCTTGGTTATCTGTGATACGAGCCAGGTGTGCTAGATCAGAGTTTAACCTGACAGAATACGAAGATGAGACAAAACATGAACTAATAATGCAACATGATATGGGCGAAAATTGGTCATTATACTTTAAGACATATTTTCAAAACATTTTTCATGATCTTGGTGTAAAGGCAGAATTTGATTACACTGACAATACATTGGTTATAAAAATAGAAAAGGACAAGACATCATCATGGCATAGATAGTGCCTTTGATTGATCATACAGAAATTCTATAAATGCGATGCACTAAAATTAGTGCATATACCTGCAAGACTTTTTCTAGTTTCCTCTATACTACACGGCATGTTACAAAAAAGAGATGTGCAAAATCATGCTTAGGTCTTTGTTTGATTTGGGAGTAGACAGGATTATTATGATAAATGAATACGGAAGGGCCGAAGAAGTGCTATCAAGGAGTACAATAAACATGTCTAGCCAAAGACAAGAAATCCTTCATATGAGTTTTAGATTACACCATTCTTTGCTTCAGGATTTTGATGAAGAATATGGGAAGGTAAACTATTTTGTGATAGAGAGGGAGAATGTCAAGATACTTTCAGTACCATTTCATTCATGCAAATTATTTTCCATCATGAAGAAAGGAATAGATCACATGCAAGTCATTAAAAGGATTCAACAAATAGAGAACCTAAAACACGAGTATCGCCCCCGAGACACGCTAGAGATGGTGGCAAGTGTCAAGTAAAAGTATCAAAAAAATACTGGTTCCTCTGGATGGTTCCAAGTATTCAATGGAGGGTCTACATGAGGCAATCCTACTTGCAAAGCAATTTGGTGCAAAAATCACTGGCTTGTGTGTTATTCCACTAACTCCTCCTGTTGCCATGCCTGGATTGCAGACTCCCTTCAAATCATACATGACTGATGGAGCGGCAAAGTTCATGGCAGAGGCAACAAAGATAGCATCTCATAACGGAGTAAACTTTCAAGGTAAACTGATCTATGGAGAGGCCGCCACAGAAATTGCAAAATTTGCCAGTGATAAAAAATTTGATCTTGTTGTCATAGGTTCGCGAGGAAGAAGCGAACTAAAAGAACTGTTTCTAGGCAGCATATCAAATGCAGTTGTTCACAGATCGCAAGTACCCGTATTGGTGATAAAGTAGCATCGGGTGATCTGAATTTTCCAAAAATCATGATAGGACTCAAATCTATAACAATTAGGTAATACTTTTCATTTAATGCGACGTTCGGACTCATCAATTGGATAATCGTTTGCACTCATGTCTCTTGTATGCATTAAACCATCTTCATTGAATTCCCAGTGTTCATTGCCGTGTGTTCTCATCCACTGACCTGTATCTGCATCTTTCCATTCATACTCAAATCTAACAGAGATTCTGTTTCC
>JAGWGU010000006.1 GCA_028867275.1 Nitrososphaerota archaeon | reverse complement strand
TACAAAAAGTTCAATGATCTCAAAAACATACTTGATGTCATCAGGGCAATACTTGAACGCAGAAAGAATGTCTCGTTCATAGTAAGCGGCTCAAGAATACATTACCTAAGAAACATTCTTGCAGAGGGTGGCAGCCCGCTCTTTG
Organism: Nitrososphaerota archaeon; assembly: GCA_028867275.1. Taxonomy (GTDB): domain Archaea; phylum Thermoproteota; class Nitrososphaeria; order Nitrososphaerales; family Nitrosopumilaceae; genus Nitrosotalea. Next base: position 51,694 of record JAGWGU010000006.1, on the reverse strand, counting down.
GTCATTTTGTCATACTTGAGATAAAGGAATTGGCAAGAAACTATGCAGAAGATCTATTTCTAAAATCGCAGCCTGCTGCAAGCAAACAGGATGCGCAATTAGCATTTGATCTTGTAGGGGGGCATCCATTTTATCTAGTAATGTTATCACATGCATACAAAAAAGATGTATCATTATCAGATACCTACAAAGAATTGCTTACAAGTACCACTGGTGCACTGTATATCTATGTCAACTATATTGTAACAGAAGACCTGGGTTCTGATTACAAGGGCACAGCATACTGGAAGATACTTGTCTGCCTTGGTACAGGCCAAAAGACTGTATCTGATATTGCAGAGGAGACCGCACTTAAGATGACAAGTCTTCCCAAATTCCTAACCAAATTGATAGAATATGATTTAGTTCAAAAGATTGGTGGCAAGTACGGCATAACAGACAAGATAGTCAGGGACTTTTTTAGCAGCTACCAGCCATGAGGTCATTTTGCTGTTCTCATTGTACAACTGTATTGATACAAAACTTCTGAAAAAACTATAGGGTTTTGGTATCAAAAACTATATGGTTTTCTTGTTGATGTAATACAGACTGCACCAAGTTTTGGAACCGACTACACAAAGAAAGACACAAAACGAGTAAGGAAATCTGATATTCACGAATGAATCATGCGTAAAAATTTCCTTGTTTCTGTCCAAAATGTTACTTTCCGCCATATTATACGTATTATTATTTTTTTATTTTGTTTTATTTGTAGTTTCAACATCTAGACTTTCTGTCTAGTTTTCTGTTCCTTGAAAACCATATAGTTTTTAGATTGTACTTTTCTAAAGTTTTAACATTTGAATTCATTGTAATCTTTTGGTTTCGATCAGAATCTTATTTTGATTTATTATATTATTAATCTTCATTTGAATTCTTTTTTTCTAGTTTTAGAATTTAACTTGTATCCTTTCCATCCTGTTTTCTATCAATCTGATGTCATCTTTTTTCCATCTACGTACAGAATTATTCACGCCACACTTGTAAAATATCAAAACCCATTCAATGTGCATCGTTAACCATGAAATGATCTTAATGCGGTATCGCTCCAGCATTGACTATACTAACATTGAAGACTTTCTTGATCTCATCTGAAAAGACAATAAAATCATGATCAAAGGTAAGAATCTCTACATCATATTGCTCTGCTAATTTTGCAGCAGTTGCAAGTATTACCAGGTCGTTGCCAGTTGGAGGCCCATCTCTTATCTGCTTTTTCTTGATGGACTCCCAAGTCTTCATTTTGGTGTCTTTTGATGGATCCTTCCATATGTCAATATAAAACATGCAAACGTCAGGGATCAATTCGTAATAGCTTGGCGATAAGGTATCGTACAGATTGTGAAATCTTGAAAATGATGGTGCCATTAGGCGCTTTGTGGTTCGCACTAGCAGTCCTGCCTTGCGTATCGCACTTTTGAGTACCTGATACATCATTCTTTGTGTCTCAAGATCTACTGCTCTTATTACATAGATGGATCTCTTTAGTATCTCGGAAGCAAGATAGTATTCGACTGCCTCACTGTATGGAGTTCGTACATGAACCGTCTTTTTGTTAGGTGTTCTGTACTTGTGGTTTACCGAATATGCAAGGCATACATTCGAGTCAGGAATCACTATATGCGATCTTGAATTTGTGTCCATGTTTTTCTCCTAATTCTCTTGTTTGATCATTTCCTGTTTTAAAACTAGAGATATCATTTGATTAGAGGTTGGAGTTGATGCTAAAAAGAAATATACCGTTGATCTTTTGTAAATCAAAAACCAATTTCTTACGTTTATCTTGTTAATAAATTGGTAGGTGAAATTTGAATTTCACCAAAACCTGTCAACTATTTTTGGAATTGAAATGACGATGACTTGAAAGAAAATAATCAACATCCATAAATTGTACCTTGGTGATATCTCATACCATCCCGTCTCTCTAACCCGTCTGGCCTCTCTTATTATATGATGAACGCTAAAATGACATGTATCTATTCAAGTTCTGATAAATTGGTGTACGGTTCAAAAGGTGATTATTAAGTTTTGATTCAATCTGGATTTAACCAAAAATATTATCTGATTACATATGACTCAAGATGGCACGATATGGCCAATAAATTACAGGTAAAAATCAATGAAAACTTGTTCCTATGAATCGCTGATATTGTATGGTAAATATTGTTCGTCAACCTTAAATGGTATGTGTCCGGGACATTATACGGTACATAACAAATGGAGTTATTTATGAAGAAAAAAGAACTCAAAAGAATAGACTGGGATATTGTTAAACGGCTTCTTATGTTACTATATTATGATGGTGGAATAAACAAAACTCGTCTATCTATGAAAGCTAATATGAGCTACGCTAAATGCGTTCTATACCTTGACTGGTTAGAAATGATGGATCTGATAAGAAAAGAAATTGACATTGATGGATCTGAATTGATAAGATTAAGTGATACAGGAAGCAAACTATATGAAAGAAAATACAAGACTCTTCAGAAGATTGTAATCTAATTTAACGAGAACTTTTTTGTTGATTTAAAAATATTGCGTACCGCAGCAGTACGTACCACAGTGGTAAGTGCGGCTTATCTACTTGATTTGTATTGTACAGTACAATGACTAGATTCAACGACAAAAAACTTCTGTACGGAATAGCTGCAACAATAGCGGTAATTGCAGTCGTATCGTTCTCTTCTGTAGAAAAACTACCCACTGCACAAGGCATTGCATCAACTGAAAAAATGATTTTTCAATCTGGCATATCAATGAAACTATTGCAAACACCTGATAGTGTCATTGCCAGTGGGAAAGGATCAGCAGTTAAAGTTGAAATTCCTGTAAATGAAATAACTGTAAACAGAGGTAACTCTGCTGATGTTAGTGTTCATATAAAATACATAGCAGGTACAAATTCATATCCTTTTGTAGTTGCAAAACTGGTTCCACCTGTTGGAATTTATTATCCCCCAATGGTAGCTTCTTCTACAACCCCAGAACAACGAATGAATGCAATGGAAACTGGTACATTGATAGCAGGCAGCATCAATCTAAACAGTCTTGTTTCATATTCTGATGTAAATCCAAACAAAATTTCCCCAAATAATGAACAAGACATTATGATGCACATCTCTATACCAAAAGATGCACCGAACGAATTGATTGGAAATAGCTTATCCATTACCGTGCCAATCCAAGTCACAGACAGTGATGGAAATTCTGGTACTGTAGCATGGGAAAATGGTAGAATAACAATACATGTGATGGGATAAAAATGACAACCAGAAAATCTCTTTTCACATTATCTGTTATGATGATTCTATCTTTTGGACTGCTAGATCAGGCTGCATTTGCGTCAACAAATCCATATACTGCAGGATATCCTACCACATCGACGATCACTATCCATAATCAATATACTATGAAAAGTGATTTTAGTGGAACAACGGGTCCAAGAAATCAAGCCTTGGCACAAGTGTTTTCAACGGCAGGATTCCAGAGCACTAGTTCTACCGATCCTACTGGTTGGATAGATCAAGATGGTGTTCAACTTGCAACAAATAATGAGGTGTATGGAACACCAGAAATATGGTACACCAACGTATGTAAGTTCAATTGTTTAAACAGCCAAGTAACCGATATAGGTCACTTTGGGACTGGATCTACTGACATAAGTTTTGTGTATCACACATTCTTCTGGGATTCAGCTAGAAATAATATTGATTTCTACTATGAAAACCATCAAAACAATGGTGGAATAGTTAGTTATCCATACAACGTAGCACCTAGACAAACTGGAGATAATTCTAATGATTTTGCAACTGGGACAAAAACAGTAAGCAATACACCGATTAAATTTTTCCAGTTTGGTGTTGAGAGCGGAGATCCTCTTACTTCTACATGGTTTGCAAAAGAGTATGATCTAACATATCAAGGAATCAATTCCTACAATACTCAAACAACTGCAACAACAGATGATAACAATAACCAACAAACTGGTTCTTGGATTACATATGTGAATAACAATGCATATCCAGTTGGACTCTCCACATACACACAAGCCAATGCACATTCTAAACTCATAGACAACACATTTGCAGCAGGAACTGTACAGTGGTATGAATCAGGTACACATGTGCCAGCAGGAACACAACTCTGGCCTTAACCTTCCTTTTTATTTTTAGACCGAACATAGAGAAAGATTTGTTGGATTCAATAGATGGATTTATTGATGAAAAATTGTAAATGTCCGATTTGAGATTATCGTCAAAAACATACATAATTTTTTTAAATTGGTATACTGTACGTATAAAAGATGAAGATCATTCATGTTGTAATTATATTTATCCTAGCAATTGGATCTAATGCATCAGCATTTGGGCAAATTGGAAAACCTTCGTTAGAACAATTTGGAGGAATCGGAAAAGGTTGGATAATGGGACTGCCGTTGCCACTAGAACAATATAGATCAGGTATTAAAACGCATGATATTCAATGTCAACCTAATTATTTTATCTTAGTAATTAAAGCTGAAAATGGACATCCAGCATGTGTAAAACCGGATACATCGAAAATACTTGTTGAACGTGGTTGGGCAAAACCAATGCAATAAACAAAACCAAAATAATAATTTTTCATAACTTTATATCATTTGATAAAAATGCAGTTGGTGCACTAGTACTGTTTTCATGGATTCCATCGGCCGTTCATCATCAAACGTCACCTAAAATTTATTATCCTGTACTGTATATTGAAAAGTTAGACAGTGATGATAATATCATTTAAGAATCCAGACGTAAACAAGACAAAGCCGGTATTTTCATTCGTAAATTTAATTAACAAACCAAGCGAACATTATATAGTTTAGTTAACAAATTGATTCATGGATGCAAAATGTCCTGAATGTGACAAAGTTGCAGTGCTTGATGATGAAGTAACAACTGTCAAGTGTCCCCACTGTGGATTTGAGGCAAAATATGATGACTATCTTGATATCATGAGGCAAAAGGTTGGGGACATGGCAGAAAACTTTCAGTTTGACAAACCTGGTTTTTAGTTACCAAAACGATCCCTTGTCCGAGCAGTCCAAGTGTGCGCCGCAGTTTGTGCATACCATGTGACAGGCTTGCATTGAAACCATTATCTTGTCACAACGTGGACATTTGATGGATTCGTTCAATGGTATAGCAACGTTTTTGCATTTTTAAAAGATTAGGGTGCCAAAGGTTAATTAATAGTTCAGAGATTTTTTTTACTACTTGGCCACGTTCAAGCTAAACATATCTGACAAGAAAGGAAGAACCATTACCAAAGAGGTAAAAGAAAAAGAAGCTGGACCATTCTTGGGCTTGACAGTAGGCACTGAACTTGATGCTGCATTGATAGGCGAAGCAGGCAAGCTAAAGATAACTGGTGGCAGTGACAAGTCAGGAGTTCCACTAAGAGAAGACATCCACGGCGGTGCACGAAAATATATTTTGTTATCAAAAGGTGTTGGATTGCGAGATGCTGAAAACGGACAACGAATTCGTAAACTTGTAAGAGGCAATACCATAACAGAAGAAGTCTATCAACTGAACTGCTCTTTTGATGGAGAGCTCAAGGTAGAAGAAAAACCAGCTGAAGGACAAGAAAAAGAATCTGCCGAGAAAAAGGCATAGGTTAACATATCCGCTTTTTTAAGTTTTGTACGTGCACTGGAAAGAAACTCTTCCGGACTGGTATGTAAAAAAATATGGTTATCAACCTTGTGTAAACATTGGAACTGCAGGTCATGTTGATCATGGAAAGACTACTCTAATCCAAGCCTTAACTGGTGTCTGGACCAGCGCACACAGTGAAGAACTTAAACGAGGAATTACGATTAAAGTTGGATATGCTGATGCTGCATTTTACAAATGTAAGAGCTGTGAAGTTCCACTAGGTTATTCTGTAACACCAACGTGCAACAATTGTGGAAAGGAAAGCGAGTTATCTCGTGTTGTAAGTTTTGTAGACAGTCCTGGACACGAAAGCCTGATGGCAAACATGCTGTCAGGGTCTGCCCTGATAGATGGCGCAATGCTTCTAGTTGCAGCCAATGAAAAAGTTCCACAACCACAGACAAAGGAACACTTGCTTGCATTACAGACACTTGGGATAAAGCAAGTTGTTATAGTTCAAAATAAAGTCGATTTGATATCATATGAGCAAGCCATGGAAAACTATGCAGACATTGTAAAGTTTGTCAAGGGAACAAGTGCTGCCAAAGCCCCAATAATTCCAATCTCTGCGCAGTCAAAACTAAACATTGATGCACTAATAGGTGCAATTGAAAGTTCGATACCAACTCCTGAGCGTGATGATAAAAAAGATACTGTTATGCATGTTTTAAGATCATTTGACATTAACAAGCCTGGAACCAAGATAAAAGACATCAAAGGTGGTGTTATTGGAGGTAGTATCATTCAGGGAACATTCAAGGTAGGAGATGAAATTGAGATAAAGCCTGGTCTACCAAATGAAAAAACTGGCAAATACGAGTCAATCTTTACAGAAATTGCATCCCTTGGAACTGGTGCAGGCATAGTAAAAGAGGTAAAGGCTGGAGGACTGATAGCACTCGCAACAAAACTTGATCCTACCATGACCCGAAGCGATTCGCTGATTGGTTCTGTGATAGGAAAACCGGATACTCTGCCAGAAAATTCTTACAATGCAAAAATTGAGGTAAGTCTGTTTGACACTGCAGTCGGCTCAGGAGAAGAGATCAAGGTCTCTGCAATACAGACAGGTGAATCCCTGAGATTGAGCCTTGGAACTGCACCACTTTTGTCCAAGGTGACAAGTGTGAGGGGTAAGACTGTGGAATTGCAATTCAAACGGCCTGTATGTATATTTGAGAACAGCAAAGTGGCAATAAGTCGAAGAATATCTGAAAGATGGCGACTGATTGGTGCTGGTGTTGCAAGTGGTTAAGGTAGTCTGTGATTCAAGTTTTCTAATGCTTCTTGCTTCAAAGAGAATAAAAAATATCTCAAATGTTGAGACAGAAATTGGTGCATTGGAATATGTTGTGCCAGATATGGTTGTAAAAGAATTGGAAAAAATATCTGGAAACGATAAAAAAAAAGCTCTGCCCAACGTGCACTACAAATTATAAAAGATTTTCAAACAGTTTCAATATCTGGAAAATCTGTTGATGATGCCCTAGTTTCTTATGTAAAAGAAAATGGAGGAATAGTGGCTACAATTGATGCTGAGCTCAAAGCAAGAATAAAACAAAGTGGCGGCGCTGTTCTTTCTGTCTCAAGTGACAAGATTGTTCTTGAGCCAAGTAATCTTTAATTTTGGCAGAACAAAATCTGAGTTATGTTTGAATACCAGGGAATAAAGATAAAATGGCTTGGCCATGACTCTTTCAGTCTTGCTGGAAATGTCAAAATAATAATTGATCCATACAAGATAACAAAACAAGAAAAGGCAGACTTGATTCTGATCTCACATAATCATTTTGATCACCTAAGTGTGGATGATCTCAAAAATGTCTCAACAGGAGATACAAGCATTGTTGCTGCAAACGAATGCATTGATATGCTGAAAGGATTTGCCTTTAAAGAAAAGATTGGCATCTCTCCAGGCCAAGAGAAAACTGTGAAGGGAATCAAGATCAAGTCTGTTCGTGCATATAACTTGGACAAGATAAACCCAGATACCAAAAAGCCCTTCCATCCAAAAGAAGACAACAAAGTAGGTTTTCTGTTTGAATTAAACGGTATCACAATATACCACACTGGAGACACTGACTTGATTCCTGACATGTCTGATCTAAAACCTGACATTGCTCTTGTACCTGTTAGTGGGACATATGTCATGACAGCACAGGAAGCGGCCAAGGCAGTAGAAAAGATAAAACCAAAGATTGCAATTCCAATGCATTATGGTGTAATTGTTGGCAGCGAAAAAGATGCTCGTGACTTTGAACAACTGGTAAAATCATGTGAGGTTCAAATCCTCGCAAAAGAGTAATAAACAGAGTAAATTCAATCAAAAACTAGCTTGATACAAGACGCTAAACTATTCACGGTACGAAGATTTGATTTTCATCTGAGACATCTGCTTGTAATTGGAATTCTTGCAATTTCATTTTCCGTTTCTGCAATGGTCAGATCTCAGGCTGCTGATTATGGTTTCCAACTAAACGAATTTGATCCATTCTTCAATTATAGAGCAACACAATACTTGCTCGATAATGGACTAAATGCATATGTTCATTGGCACGATGACATGAGTTGGTATCCAACTGGGCGAGATATTTTTTCCACCTCTCAAGTTCCATTGCATGTAACGGATGCAATTCTGTACAAAATATTTGGTGGCGGAACAAGTCTCTATGATTTTACTATAATCTTTCCAGTAGTTTTTGGTTCTCTTACTACAATAATCATATTTGCTCTAGTGCGTGTTTTGGGAGGTACTAGTGCAGGACTCTTTGCCTCACTTTTCTTTGCTATATCTCCACCCATCATAGTCAGGGGAACAATTGGATGGTTCAAGTCTGAACCCCTTGGTCTGTTTTATGGATTGTTAGGAGTATACCTGTTTCTCAGTGGATTAAAATCAGAAAACAAGAAAATTGCCATATCAAAATTGGTAGGAGGAGGATTCTTTCTTGCTATAGGTTTTGCATCTTGGGGTGGAATAGAGTTCTTCCTTCTTCCACTGGGCTTGTTCTTTATTGCTCTGCCTTTTATACGAAAGGATCACAATTTCCTGCTCTGGGCAGTTCCATTGTTTGTAGCCGTAACCATGATAATATCTGGAGGGTTATTTGCAAGACCGGGTCCATCTTTTGTATTTGGTGTAAGGGGATTGGTAATGATCGGACCTGCAATACTGCTTGTCATAATAATTTTCATTCAAAAGTATAGCAAAGAACAGTATCGCCTACGCAACAGCTTGTTGATTTTGGCTGCACTAGTCGTAATTGGTGTTGTACTCTTATCTGCTAGTGCTTTCCATTCAGTAAGCTTTCGTTATCTTAATGCGATAAACCCATTTTTGACTTCTGAAGATCCTTTGGTTGATTCAGTTGCAGAACATGCCACTCCAACACTTGCACAAAACTTTAGCTATTTCTCTGTGCTTATGCTGTTTGCAGGCCTTGGAATTTGGCTCGTGTTTAGAAAAAAGAATGGAGACCAAAATGCGTCAAGATTCTCTCTTAAAAATGAGATGGTTGTATTTGCCTTGATAATAGGAATCATTGGAGCATATGCAGGTTCAACCTTCTCTAGATTAGAGTTGCTCACAGCAACTTCTGTAATAGTACTCTCATCAATAGGTCTTGCCATTCTTGTATCAGATATTCTGAAACGAGAAAACAAACAGGTCCAATTTACCGAACCCAAGAAAGGAACCAGCTCAAGGAAGGAAGTTCCAACAAAGAAAACACTCTATTTACTTGGGAGAATTCCAAAGATAGCATTTGTTGCTGTGATCGTGGCATTACTGCTTGTTCCAGCTTTGTATCCTGTGAATGCCAACTGGATCTCGGTAACAAAATCTCCACCTACAATTCTTAATGGGGGATCAAACTTTGCCATCTCCACTAATGACTGGCCAGATGCTCTGAACTGGCTTAAAAATAACACTCCAAAGAATTCTGTAGTTGCATCATGGTGGGACTATGGATACTGGGTACAGACTCTGGGAGAAAGAAAGACACTTGCTGACAATGCTACTCTTGATACAAGCACCATAGCAAACATTGCAAGAATGTTTTTGAGTTCACCTGATGAAGCATGGAAGATGTTAAACCACGCAGGTGCAAATTATGTTCTAGTATATGTTGTAGGCCAAAAGTTTGTTTCAAACGGTCAGGATCTCTACATACTTGGGGGCGGAGGAGATGAAAGTAAGAAACAGTGGTTCATGAAAATAGGCGGCCTTGATTCCTCCAAATTCTTGCAAGATGACTCATTTACACCGACTAACTATTTCTGGCAAAATACCTTGCTTGGACAAATGTTTCCGTTTACTCCTATAACATACTATGATCCAAATACTCACAACGAATCTCCTACCTATAATACGGGTTATACTGCAATTTACTCTAAGACTGTAAAGTATCCAGCAAATGGCGCTGGGCCACTACGCCTAGTGTACTCGTCTCCAAGCTTGAATAGGACTGACTCTGGTGTATTTTCTGGGGTATTGATTTATCAGGTCAATCCAGATTACAAATCTCAAACTATATCCACACCTGCTTATGGCATAACTCAGGAAAATAGATCAGGCACAACAGTAAAACCAACAACCACTACAAGTAGCAGTGGAAACATTGCAGTGATCAATACAAAGTTTGGAGAAATAAAATTCAGATTATTTGGTGATATTGCACCAAAGACAGCATCAAACTTTGTTAAACTTGCCAACTCTGGTTTCTATGATGGAACCATATTTCATAGGATAATGCCAGGATTTGTAATACAGGGCGGTGATCCCAATACAATAAAAGGTGATAGAAGCACTTGGGGTCTTGGAGATGCAGGATATACAATTCCGCCAGAATTTAGCACCAGCATGAATTTTACAAAATACATGGTGGGCATGGCACGAGGCTCTGATGTCAACAGTGGAAGTTCCCAATTCTTTATCACACTTGGTGATGCTCCATGGTTAAATGATCAGTATACACTATTTGGTGAGGTCATATCTGGCCAAGATGTTGTAGATAAAATAGCAGCATTGAAGACAAATCCTGACAATAACCAGCCAGTTGATGCTGATGCTGCACGAGTGTCAAAAATTAGTATAGAGTCAAACAGTACGACAAAATAAAACTTGTTTACTACTTGTATCTATCCGAAATACGATATCTTGCATACTTGTCATCTGGGGAATATTTTCCTGGATGTACAGTAACAGTCTGATGTCCACACTTGGGGCAGTCTTCTTTCAGGGTATATCTTTTACAATCTGTACATTTTCTCATCTGAAAGTGCATTTCTAACCTTCTCTTGTCTTCTTTGATTCTTCTCTTGTAAACTTGAAGGTGCCGCCCTTCTTTTCTATGGCATCCTGGACTGAGGAAAGGATTGGTTTTAGCTCCTTTTCAGCCTCCTTAAAGTTTGGCGCAGTAAGGGTAATGCGGTACTTGGGGGCGCCAATGTATGTCACAGAGATCTCCTTCTTGTTTGCTGTAGATTCAATTAACGCATTCTTGATTATATCAATTCCATTTGACTTGTTGCAGGTAAGCTCAAAAATGCCACGTATCTCAACATGGGGAACCTGAATCTTTGAACCAAGCTCTGCAATTATGGTTAGTGCCTTTGCAGGAATACTGAGATTATCTAAAATGGATACACCTTTTGCTGAAACTTCAGAAAATGCATCATATACAGAGCCAAATTTGTCCACTAGAACATTTTCTAGTTTTGTCATCTCTGACGCAGACAAGCTAACGCGAGATTTCAGGTTTTCAATTAGGGCTTCTTCTTTTTCGCCTCGCTTTATCTCTAAAAGTTTCTTCTTTTTTTGATCAGATGATACCTGTTTTAATGACAAGTCTATTTCGGATCTTCGCATGTCTACACGTTTTACAAGTAAGACTTTTTTTTCTCCTATCTTGAGAAACTTTGCTACGTTTCTTATCCAACCAGTAGCAATTTCTGAAACATGCAAGAACCCCTGGATGTTGTTGAATTCATCAAGGGAGACATATGCTCCTTGGTCCACTATCCTTGTTACTGTAGCAATAACAATCTCTCCCACCTCGGGAAAATCTTGGACAGTTGTCGTCATGACTTTCAAATTTATTATACATAATTTAATGTTGTTGATGTTTCGTATCGTTGACCTGACAGAATATTCTGATTAAAAGTCGATTCCTTTTTTTGCTTTTATTCCGGATTTGAATGGGTGTTTTATCTCCCTCATTTCAGTAACTAGATCTGCTTTTTCTATCACTTCGTCTTTTGCGTGATTTCCAGTTAGGACCAAGTTGACATCATCTGGTTTGTTTGAAATGATCCCCAAGACATCTTTTAGATTTATCAAGCCAAGATTTATTGCATAATTTATCTCGTCTAGTATCACAATGTTGTATGTTTTTGAATTAATTTTTTCTTGTGCAACTTTGAGTGCTTCCTGGGCAATTTTTTTGTGATCCTCAATAGGGCTCTTGTCGTCTATTATTCCGACAAAGCCCTTGCCAATTGCGGTAAGCTCAAACTCTGGCTCTAATCTCTTTGATGATGTCATCTCACCATAATGCCATGAACCCTTGATGAACTGTATCATGCAAACTTTGTGGCTATAGCCTACTGCACGAAGAGCCATTCCAAGAGCTGCTGTTGTCTTCCCTTTTCCCTTTCCCGTGTAAACTATGACAAGGCCCTTTGTCAACAAGAATATTTTTTATGTGCTAGGTAAAAAGATTGGGTTCAAAAGAGTTGGCAAAACCACAGCTTAAAATGTTGCATGACAAAAATTTGAGTAATAAAACATGGCAAAAAGTTATGATTATGATGTAGTAGTTGTAGGAGGAGGTCCAGCAGGCCTGTCGGCAGCATGGGGTGCAGCAAAAAAAGGCCTCCGTGTTGCAGTGCTTGAAAGAGATGAGGCAATAGGGCAAAATGTCAGGACAAGTGGTGTAACATGGATAAAGGAGGCAAAATTATTTGGGATCCCACCTGAATGTTACAACGAAATAAGCAACTATGCTTTTTATTCTCCAAATAATTATGTGATAAAAAAAAGTGAGACTGCTCAAGCAGCAGTTTTGGATGTGAGAAAGACATACCAATTTCTTGCATACCAGGCAGCAAGTGAAGGTGCAGACATTTTCCTGAGAACTAACGTAACTGATGTGGTAAAAAATGACAAGGGAAAACTAGGTGGAGTAAAGGCAACTTCGCAAAAAGAAGAACTTGTTTTTAATTCAAAACTTGTCATAGATGCAAGTGGTTTCTATTCTGTTGTTGGAAGATCTCTTGGAATTGTCTTGCCGTGGAAAAGATTTGGGGCAGGTGCAGAGTATGAGGCCTATGTGGATAAAGTTGATTCTGATACTTGGTATCTCATGGTGGGCTCACAGTACTCTCCTGCAGGCTATGCATGGGTTTTTCCTTTGGGAAAAAACAAGGTTCGCATAGGAGTAGGTGTTGGAAAACCCAACTCTCAAGCAGATGCCAGCAAACTTTTGATTGAATTGCTTGAAAAAAGACCAAGACCGCTAAATGATCTCGGCAGAATTGTTCCTGTAGAGTTTCACTATGGATTGATTCCAAACGAAGGGCTCAGGGAATCTACCATTGATGACAATCTCATAATGGTGGGAGATTCTGCAGGACAGGCAAACCCATTGGTCCTCGAGGGAATTAGATATGCAATTGAGTTTGGCAGAGCAGCAGGAAGAATTGGCGGAGAGTCCATACTTCAAGGGGATACATCCAAGGAATCTTTGAAATCCTATGAGGGAGTAATGAAGAAAGCAATAGGTTCCAAGATAGCAGCTGCAGTAAAAGTGCAGTACAGGTGGCTCAATCTCAATGATCAAGAATGGGACAAAGAAATTGAAATAATTGGAGAACTGTCTGCTGAAGAATTTCTTGATTTTATCAAGGCAGACTTTGGCATGACAAGCATGCTAAAACTTGCAGCACACCACCCAAAACTTGCACTACGCCAGCTTTTTCAAATAATAAAAAACTCTGGAAAAGACGAAGAATGAAGATTCCAAGAATTGTTCTTGCAGGTGTCACAAGCGGAGTGGGCAAGACGTCTATAACAACTGCAATAATACATGGCCTAAAGGAAAAGGGATACTCGGTCCAGCCATTCAAGGTTGGGCCTGACTTTATAGATCCAAGTTATCTCAGCTCTGTCTCAGGGAATATTGCCCACAACCTTGATTCTTGGATGATGGGAAGAAATGGAGTCCTGACAAATTTTGTACAAAATTCACAAAAAGACATTTCCGTGATTGAGGGTGTAATGGGGTACTATGATGGATTTAGTGGCAAGTCAAGCTTTGCAAGCACATATGATGTTGCAAATATTATAAAATCAAATGTTGTCCTGGTACTAGATGCAAGCAAGGCTGCTCGCTCTGTTGCAGCAACAGCACTTGGGTTCAAAAATTTTGAGAAACATTCCAGAATATGTGGTGTCATTCTGAACAAAATTGGAAGCAAAAAACATGAAACACTGTGCAGGGATGCGCTAAAAAAAGTCGGGCTTCCAATACTTGGGGTCATTCCGCGGGACGATGATATTAGCCTACAATCAAGACATCTTGGCCTGATACCTGTACAGGAAAAGAAATCACTTGATAAAAAAATCAAGTCAATTGCAAAATCACTCTCTGGTTTTATTGAAATTGAAAAGATACTCAAACTTGCCAAAAATGTTCCTTGCCTACCAAAAGTTGCTGACAGAAAAAACAAAAAGACACAAACTAGGATAGCAGTTGCCCTTGATGAGTCCTTTAATTTCTATTATCAGGACAATCTGGACTCGCTAAGAAATCTAGGTGCAGAACTTGTGTTCTTTAGCCCAGTCTCGGACAAAAAAATGCCCTCCTGTGATGGAATCTACATTGGAGGTGGATTTCCCGAAGTCAAGGCAAACCTGCTTCAAAGAAACGACACCATGAAGAAACTGGTAAAAAAACATGCCCAAGATGACATGCCAATTTATGCAGAATGTGGTGGACTGATGTATCTAACAAAATCCATAAGCTACAAGTCTGGAAAATTTGGGATGGTTGGGCTTTATGATGCAGTCACTGTAATGGAAAAGAAACTAAAACTCAATTATACACGTGCCAAGATTGGGCCCCAGTCTCCGTTCTCATTACAGTCAAAAACTGTCAAGGGCCACGAGTTTCATTATTCTGAACTTGATCTGTTGCCAAAGGATTCAAGATTTGCATATGACCTATCGATTGGCATTGGTATCAAGGACAAAAAGGATGGTCTGACCATACACAATACGCTTGCATCATACATGCATGTGCATTTTGCCAACTCGCCAATTGCTAAAAACTTTGTCAAGTCATGTATCTCTTACTCGAGAAAATAAACTAAGATTTTGATCTTGCTACAAGAATTTTGTACAGTGCATTGATGATTGCAGAAGCACATGGACTGCCTCCCTTTCTGCCAATGTTTGTGATATGTGGAACATTAATGGCACGAAGCTCGTCCTTTGACTCTACTGCGCAGACAAATCCAACTGGAATTCCAATTACAAGAGCTGGAGACGTTACTCCTTCCTTTATCATCTGTATCACCTCGACAAGTGCAGTTGGTGCATTTCCTATGGCCACAATTCCATGGTCCATCTGTTTTGCAGCAAGCCTCATTGATGTCTGGGCGCGTGTCTTGTTGTGTTTTTTTGCCTCCTCCACTACCAGAGGATCTGATATGTTACAAATCACTTGATTTCCAAACTTTTTCATATTGTCTTTGTTCAAACCACCTATGACGCCATTGACATCAACTACGATGTTACAACCCTTTTGCAGTGCATCTATGGCGCTTTGTATTGCATTTTTGTGAAATACCACCTTGTTCTCTCTTGCAAAATCAAAATCTGCAGTAGAGTGGATTATCCTTTTTACTATGGTCCACTCGTCAGGTGAGTATGGGTGTGAGCCTATCTCACTATCTATTATCTCCATGCTCTTGTCTTCAATTGACTGGCCCTTTTGGGTGATCATGTCTCTACCTCTTGGGCCCTCTCTATGATGAGGTCGATCATTTTTTGATCAGTTCCTATGTGCTGTGTGATCAAGACCTTGTTCAACTTGTGCTTCTCTAATGCAGGCCTGAGGTCAGCATTGATATCTGTTTTTACATGTGCACCCTCGTGCAAAAAGTAAAAAACAACTACTAGAACCTCGGGATTTTTTTCTTTGCAGGCCTGTATTCCTTGTTCTATGTTTGGCTCTTCTATTTCAAGAAAACAATAATCTACGTTTCTGTACAAGTGGCCAAGCTCATCTACAACATACTGTATGGACATCTTTGCATGAGGATCTTTACTTCCATGCCCAATCACCAAGACATCTATCTTGTTGTCTGGCAATGTTACTCCTCCTTTATCAAGTGCTGACTTGATTCTGCTCTGGACTAGTTTTACAAGAGTCATGTGCATGGACATGGGTTTTGTGACAAGAAATTTTACATCAGTTGTTGATTGGTGTTTCATGGCTTCTGTAACAGCTGCCTTTACCTTTTTTCCTGGATACAAAAAATATGGCACAATGGTGAGAGAGTCAATGTCACTTTTTAGACACTTTTTAATTCCGTCATCGATGTATGGCAATGTTACCTCCAAAAAACAATACTCGGCAAAAGCATAGCCGCCTTTCTTCTTTACTTCCTTGCAGATTATTTCAAGCTCTTCGCTTGCTTCCCTTTCCTTACTTCCTCTGTCTATTAGCAACAGGCCTCGCTTCAATTTAATCTCCTTGCTATTGCAATTGTAAGATTTGGAGGAAATTTATGTTTCTGGACAATAAGCTCCCCCCCTGAGGCCTTGATTGCGGAGGCCTCTGATACACTTGGTGTGCCCTCAAACGTTTGTACAACATCTGAAGGGTTGGGTATGCTGATTCCTGAAAGATCTGTCTTGTCAAAATATTCCAGTGGCACCTTCATCTCACCTGATAATTGCTGCAATCCCTTGACGTCAGCTTCCTTTTTAATTGACGCAAACTTGGCAACTGACTTGGGGCTTAACTTGAATTTTGATATGCAAAAATTCATTCCTTCCTTGATTGTATCACTTGTGGTATCCCAGTGCAGGCCCACTCCTATGACCAGTGTCTTTGGCCTGTAAATGACGACACGACCTTGGATATCTTTATTTTCTATTATCTTGTCTGAAATAATCAAAAATCCCTTACAGTCAGACGATATCATCTCGTCAAATGATTTGTAAATGTGGACATTTTTTGGAAGCTCTTTTTTTGGCATCCACCAATCCTTTTCTCCTGCGTCTTGGAAGACACCGATTTTTTCTTCGTTTACCATAAATGCACTAACTTTTGTCACACTAGAACTCTCATCAATCTCCCAACCAAACTCCTTTCCAAGAAGGTCGACTGCAATTGTCTTGTTTACGTCTGCTGCTGTGGTAATTACCGGGATAGCACCAAGGGTGGAAGATATTTTTTCTGCAAGCTCGTTTGCACCACCCAGATGGCCTGAGAGTGTGCTTATGACAAACTTTGCGGTGTCATCTATGACCACTACTGCGGGGTCTGTCTTTTTGTCCTTCATGTGAGGTGCAATTAATCTTATCACTGCACCAAGTGAGAAAATGCACACTAGAGCTTCATTATTCTCAAACAACTCTCTTACTTTCAGAGTGGTTGACTCGTCAAACCACTGGATGTCTTTTTTATCTTGGCGGAGCTTTGAGGGAGAAAATATCTTCCATGCTGGAAAATGTCCCTTGAGCAAAACTGCTGTATCAATACCGTTTTTTGTTATTGCAATTATTGCTACGTTATCCACAAATTTGTCTTGCTAGGTCTCAAGATAATTGTTACTCTTTTTTTGGAAAAATGCCAATTACCTTGCCATCAAAATCAAACATTATCACTTCAATCTCAAACTTGTTATCAGAATATTTTCCTAGCTGTTTGTGGGCCTCTGCACATATGACATCAAAATAGCCAGAAATGTTTTTTTCATTTATTATTTCAAATACGTGCCTTGCTGTGTTTGCTTTTTTTATGGCATCCTGTACATCTTGTGGAGCTCCGCACCTTTTTGCGAGTCCTGCAAGAAATTCCATGTCAACCTTTGAGCCTTTTACGTGGGTCTGCTTTACGCCCATTGACATCTTTGCAAGTTTTCCTATGAATCCTGCAACATAGGCCTTTTTGATTCCCTTCTTTGCACAAACCTGAACAGTATATCCTGAAAAGTCCCCCATCTGAACAAAACAATGGTCTGGCAGATCAAATATCTTTCTTGTAAAATCCTCACTTCTTCCGCCTGTTGTCAAGACAACGGTGTCATCACCCATTGCTCTTGTAACCTCGATGCTCTGCCTAATTGATGCTGCAAAAGACGCTGTGGAGTATGGTACCACTATGCCACTGGTGCCAAGTATTGAGATGCCTCCGATAATTCCAAGCCTTGGGTTGTCTGTCTTTGTGGCAAGATCTCTTCCCTTTGGAACAGACACCAATACCTTGATGCCGTTTTTTGCAAGGAGATTCTTTGCTATCTCCAAAATGTTTTCTCTGATCATTTTTTTTGGTGTTGGGTTTATTGCAGCAGCACCAATGTCTAGTCCCAGTCCTGGTTTTGTAACCCTGCCGACTCCCTCACCACCATCAATTTCTATCTCTCCTGCCTTTTCAGTCAGTGTGACTAGAGTTATTATTTCTGCTCCGTGAGTTACGTCTGGGTCGTCCCCTCCATCTTTTATTACTGTGCAGGTAGCGGTATGGTTTGAAAATTTGCAATCCGCAATTTTTATTTTAATCTGTGATTTTTTTGGTAGTGTTACATTTACAAGATCTGTCTTAGTTTGGTTCATGATTGAAAGCAGTGCCGCCTTTGCGCCAGCTGTTGCGCATGTTCCTGTGGTAAAGCCTGTCCTCATCTTTCCTTTTGGCTTGTCTTCTTCTGACATGAAATGACTTAAGCTTCTTTGCGTATTAATCCGTTGATGTTATTTCAGTATGGTTGACAAAATTATCCAGAGGGCCATTGCCCCAAGCCCTCCATAAAGTATGATGTGGGTGATCATTGGAGAGCCCTCCTTTTCTTGGTTGTGTTCATAATCCTGAGTTGCCTTGGCTCCAAAGTCTCGTCTAAACTCTGCAAAGTTTGGGCCAAAATGAAACTCTTCATTTACTGTCTTGTCATATTTTTTCCAAAAGTCTGAATACTTGGTAGCCACTTCACTTTCTGAGATCCTGTCCTTTTTCTTTTCCTCACTTCTTAGCTGTTGATATGCCTCTGTTACCTTCTTGAATCTCTCGCCGTTGGTATCATCCTTGTTCCTGTCTGGATGATATTTCAAAGAAAGCTGCCTGTATGCATTTTTTATCTCCTTTTGGGATGCTCCTACTTGGACGCCTAAGATCTGGTGGCAGTCTGATGTATTCAAGTATGATACCATATGGCATGGAGACCAAAATTAATTTGTCGGAACAATCTGTGTTTTTTCATGTGTCCATCAGTTGTGATAACAGGGGCAAGTGGCTTTGTCGGAAGAAACGTCGGCATGTTTCTCTCAAAGAATGGATTTCAAACTACCAGTCTTGTACGCAAGGGAAAGACTGTAAACTTTGGCAAGACGATAACAACTGCTGACCTTTCTGAAAACAGCCTTGCATCAAAAATTAAAGGCTCTGATGCACTGCTGCATTTTATAGGCCAGGGAAGACAAACTGTCGATTCTGACTATGGTACAGTAAACGTCTCTCTTGCTAAAAATGCAGTTGCCCTGTGTAAAAAGGCAAAAATAAAAAAAATAGTCTACATCAGCGGTCTTGGAGTTGACAAGCATACCACTCTTGGATATTTTATTTCAAAATACAAGGCAGAGCAGGAAATAATTCACTCTGGACTTGATTATACCATTTTCAGGGCATCCTATATCATAGGAAAAGATGATCCGCTGTCAAAGAATCTTCAACAACAGATGAAAAAAGGCCAGATGGTAATTCCTGGCTCTGGCAAATATAGATTCCAGCCAATTTTCATAGACGATGTATCCCATGTAATCATAAAATCTGTGATGGAAGAAAAATTCTCAAATAAAATAATCGACCTTGTGGGACCACAAGTAGTAAGTTATGATACATTTGTAAAGGAATTTTTGCACGGAAAAAAAATCAAGATAAAAAAAATAAACTTTGAGACTGTATATCATGATGCCTTGCATAACAAGGGGCCATTTGGCGTCGATGATCTGAGCATTATGGTAGGTGACTATATCGGAAACCACAAAAAACTTGCTAGTCTTGCACAGATGAGATTTACAAGATATGAAAAAGTCTTAAAGTCCAGAGGCTTGTCTTAGTACTGCTGCCTTGTCTGTTTTTTCCCAGCTAAACTCTGGCTCGGTTCGCCCAAAATGGCCATATGCTGCAGTCTTTCTGTATATTGCATTCTTTAGTTTTAGCTGAGAAATAATAGCCGAGGGGCGCATGTCAAAGTGCTTTCTTACTATGTTTTCAATCTGCTCTTCGGGGATCTTGCTTGTGTCAAATGTGTTGACAGTGAGGGAGACTGGCTCTGCCACTCCAATCGCATATGCAACTTGGACCTCACACTTGTCTGCAAGGCCTGCTGCAACAACGTTCTTTGCTATGTATCTGCACATGTAGCATGCTGACCTGTCCACCTTTGATGGATCCTTGCCAGAAAATGCACCGCCTCCATGTCTTCCCATGCCACCATATGTATCCACAATTATTTTTCTTCCAGTGAGCCCTGCATCCCCTGGTGGACCGCCTATGACAAATCTGCCTGTTGGGTTTATGTGAATCTTTATCTTTTCATTCCATAATGGTCCGCAAACTGGCTTGATCACCTTGTCGATTATCTCTTTTCTGATCTGTTCATTTGTAATCTCTGGAGAATGCTGGGTTGAAATGACAATTGCATCTATGCGCTTTGGCTTGCCACCCTCATACTCCACTGTAACCTGGGACTTGCCGTCTGGTCTTGCCCAGGGAAGTTCCTTTTTCTTTCTTGCATCTGCAAGACGCTTTGTAAGCTTGTGTGCAAGCAAAATTGGCATGGGCATAAGGTCCTCTGTCTCATTTGTTGCGTATCCAAACATGAGGCCTTGATCACCTGCTCCTTGATCTTTGTTATCATTAGCGGTAACTCCCATGGATATGTCTGGGCTTTGTGCGTGAAGTGACACCAAAACACTGCAGGACTCGGAATCAAAACCATACATAGGATTGTCATATCCAATTTCTTTGATTGTTTTTCTAACTATGTCCTGTATGTCAAATCTTGCCTTTGAGGTGACCTCACCAGCCACCACCACAACACCAGTGGTGGTTAACGTTTCAACTGCAACCCTAGAGTCTGGGTCTTGCTTTAGAAATTCATCCAAGATTGCATCAGATATCTGGTCGCAGATCTTGTCTGGATGTCCCTCTGTAACTGATTCTGAAGTAAAAAGATAGCTTCTAGGAGAGGCCATGATATGATTTCCTATAACTCATTTTCTAATTTTATGAAAAGAACGTTATTTCCTCGTACGATGACTCGGCCATAATTTGCAATTATTTTGCCATTGCTTATTTCTTCTGCATCTGTCATGATTAGATTCATGTAAGAATCTACGTTGTTCATCTTACCTTTGTATTCAATTTCACTTTTTAGTCGGACTGTAACTTTTTTGTTAATGCCTTTTTGCAGTGTAGTTAAAGGTCTTTTTGGAGTTGCTGCTTGTGACAATCACACATCACTTGTCACCACTGCTTAAAATAGGGAATAAAAGCGTTTCAGATCATCACTTATACTCTGCGATTTGTGATAATTCTTTGATTAGATTGATTTCCACTGGTCTTTTGGGTCTTGATGATCTTTTGGGTGGTGGCATAAAACCTGGTACGATAATCGATATTTTTGGACCCGGTGGTAGTGGCAAAACACAACTTGCCATGCAAATTTCTCTAAATTCGTTGCAAGGTGGAACTGTGCTATACCAGGACGCCACTGGTGGATTTAGACCTGAAAGGATGCTACAGTTAATCAAGCTGCAAGGTTTGGAACCGTCACTTTTAGACGATGTCATTGTGGCAAGGATGAGAAATACTGCAGAGCAACTGGACTATGTGAAAAAAATTTCTGAACTCAAGCCCAAACTTGTTGTAATTGAGAACATCACAGACTTGTTCACATTTGAATATTCCAGGGAGACAAGCCTGCTTGAAAAACATGTGAAATTCATGCAGTACATGCATGATATTAGTATGGTATCAATTGGTACAAAGATTCCTGTTGTTGTAACCAATATGATACGAAGCGTGGATGGTCAAGAAATTGAAAGCCTGTCCAAGTCAATTAGCATGTTTACCCACAAGAAAATAAAACTGGAAAAAGATGGAAAAATGTTCAAGGCCCAAGTGTTGCCCTCGTTTGGAAAAAGAAAAGAGATATCGTATACCATAACCGAAGCGGGATTGGTAGAAGCATCTTAACCTATTTATCACTCTGATGATACTCAAGATATTATGGCAGGAATTTTTGACTATATACCAATCATCGCTGCTGCCTTATTTGGTATTGGTTTAGTTGGTGTAATGGTATACGAACGATCTAGAACAAGACAAAGCAAAGAACCCGAATCAACTGCTTGAGTTAGAAGAAAAGTTTCGCAATCTTGGTTTTGAGCACCTGACCGAGATACAGCAAAAGGCCGTTCCAGTAATATTTCAAAAAATTGATTCTCTGGTAGTTGCGCCCACAGGTTCTGGAAAGACAGAGACTGCAGTAATTCCAATATTCTCTAGAGTTTCACGCTCTAAAAAAGAGGACAAGATCAAGGTACTGTACATCACTCCGCTTCGTGCACTAAATCGGGATGTCTTCAAGAGAATTATCAAGTATGCTGAAAACGAGGGCCTCAGAATTGAGGTAAGACACGGGGATACGTCACAGGCAATGAGGCGCAAGATAAATCTCTCTCCGCCTGACATCTTGATAACAACACCTGAAACTCTGATCATACTTCTTACACAGCCTATAATGCTAAAGGCACTTGACGAGATTGAATGGATGGTAATAGATGAGGTCCATGAACTGTTGGGCAACGAAAGAGGTGCCCAGCTATCACTTAGCCTTGAAAGGCTCCAGGCAAACACAAAATACCAAATCACAAGAGTAGGGTTATCTGCAACGGTAGGCAACACTGCAGAAGCTGCCAAGTTTGTAGTTGGGACAAAAAGAAAGTGCAAAATAATTGAGGACCACTCGATTCGAAAATATGATGTTGAGGTAAAATACATCGAAGGTACCATCACCGATGTTGTGGACCATGTCATTGAATATGTGACAAAAAACTATCCGTCATCTCCTGTCTTGTTGTTTACAAATACTAGAGGTGAATCAGAGTATATTGCATCAGTACTAAAGGAGCGCTCAAGCATTGCAATTGAATTACACCACGGATCTCTTTCACAACAGGTTCGTGAAGAGACTGAAGACACCCTACGAGCTGGCAGGCCAGGAATAGTTGTATGCACATCATCGCTTGAGCTGGGTCTTGACATTGGCTCTGTTGAGCTTGTTATCCATTATGGTTCTCCAAGACAAGTCTCAAAACTTATGCAAAGAATCGGGCGAAGCAGACATACCCGCGGGTCTTCTGCAAAGGGGCTGATTGTGACAAATAATCCTGATGATGAGATAGAAGCACTTGCCATATTGGAGCGTGTCAAGGAAAAATCTATTGAAGACCAGATAGTTCATGATGGTGCACTAGATGTTCTTGCACACCATCTCGTTGGAATGAGCATGCAGTTTGGCAAAGTATCTATTGAGATGGCATTGGACATGATAAGGCAGGCCTATTCGTTTCGAAATGTTACAATAGAAGAACTAATCGAAGTGCTTGAAGTTTTGCATAAAGGAAACATTGTTTTCTTGGACAAGGAAGAGATGACCTTTACAAAAAGAGGGCGCTCGTTTAGGTACCACTTTGAGAACCTGTCCACAATTCCAGACATTTTAAAATTTAAGGTATTTGACACTGCATCCAAAAAAATCATAGGTAGCCTTGACCAGAGATTTGTTGGAGACAATGGGGAGCAGGGGAGTGTCTTTGTACTGCGGGGAATGCAGTGGAGAATACTAAACGTTGATGACAGTTCCCTTAAGGTAAATGTGGAGCCAATCCAGTCTGCTGGCATAAACGTGCCATACTGGGAAGGTGAGAACATTCCTGTTGACTATACCACTGCAAAAAAAGTTGGCATGGTAAGAACCAAGACCATCATTGCTCCTTTTACAAATAAGGTACTTGACAACCTAAAACTTGGAACCATTCCAGACGAGAAAAATATCCTAGTTGAATCGCAGAGGGTGCGAAATACTATCGTTATTCATTCCTGCTTTGGAACCAGAATCAATGCTACTCTTGCAATGTTGTTATCTTCTATGATATCTGCAAAGAGTGGATACTTGGTTGATTCACGGTCTGATGCATATAGGATAATGCTCTCATCAAACGGACGCATCCTGGAACAATCTGTGCGCGATATTATCGCAGATGACTATGATCTACAAAATATAGTGCAGGCGTCTATTGCTGGAACGCATAATGTAAACTGGAGAACTTGGTGTGTTGCAAAAAAATTTGGAATCGTAGGAAGGGAGGCAGTATATGACAGAAAATCTGCAAGATTCTTGTATGAAAAATATTCCAAGACTGCGCTTGCAAAAGAGGCGCTGCGGGAACTATACCATGACAAGTATGACATCCAAAACACAACAGAGCTGCTGCAAAAGATAAAATCAAATCAGGTAAAAATTACATGGGTTGAAGTTGATGGTTTTTCAAAACTTGCTGAACCAATACTAGACCATACCACAAAATACTATGCATCTCCAGCAAACATGGACAAGGGTATACTGGACCTTGTCAAGTCAAGACTGATGAAGACCCGACATAGGTTGGTGTGTGTAAGGTGCGGCAAGTGGGAAAAAGTAGTCGAGACAGGACAGGTAAATGAAATTCCGTCATGTCCATACTGCAAGTCGCGCCAGATATCTGCAACGTTTTACTCTGACTATGACTTGCCAAAGATAGTGCAGAAAAAGATTGCAGGAAAAAAGATAACAACTGAAGAGAACCACAAGTTTACTCGGGCCTGGAAGGTCTCATCGCTTCTTGCAAACTTTGGCAAGACTGCACTTGTTGTCATATCTGGATATGGTGTGGGTGCTGACACTGCTGCAAGGATACTTCGAAACATGGTGGGAGAAGAAGAACTCTACAAGCAGATCTACGAAGCAGAAAGGCAGTATGTTACAACCAGGGGATTCTGGGACTAGTTCTTTCGTGTAATTACTGAATAGGCAGTCAAGAACAACTCTGTCCTGTTTTCAAGGCCTGCTTTTGCATTTACTGCAGTAACTGTGATGATTTCCCCTTGGGTGAACTGCTCTAGTAGTCTTGCCTGTGATCTCCAACCCTTGAGCCAAATCTGTCCAGTGTCATCTTCAATAAATGTCTCAGAAAGCAAGACAGTCTCACCAGTCTTTGTCTGAATCTCGCGCTTTTCTGGAGCCTTTAGAATTATTGCTTCTACACAGTATAACGTCTCGGCTGGTGTTATGTCCTTGATTTTTGTTCTAACCTCTGATAATGTTGGAATGCCTTGATTGTCTACTTTTCTTACAAACGAGTCGCCCTCTAGCATGATTGATTTTCCATACATCTTTGACGGCATGCATTCCACTACATCTCCTGACACAAGATCTTTTGTTACCTGTGCCGAGTCTGCGATGCTTACAAGCTTCTTGTCCTGTGTTGCACCAAGAATCAGTGTATTTCCAGAATCACTTTTTGTCATGGATAAAATTCTGATTGTAATTGGCTGGATCTCTGCTGCTCCCTCTATCTCTAGTACGGTTCCTTCATCACCGTGGATCTCAAGGCCCATCTGACCCATCTTTGTCTTGACTCCAATCAGTCTTGTCTTTGCACCTGATGTTACAACTTTTGGAATTGTGCTTTCATCCTTGTTCCACAAGACAACTCGCATTGTGTTTCCATCCTTTCCCTTTAGTCTAAGCTGCAGAGATTTTCCTGGCTCTCCCTTGAAGTTTGTAAATTCTGTTGTTCTGAGGTTTCCGTCAAGAATTCCTGTAACCACTAGGTTTTGCTGGTTCTCTTTTACATTGCTTACATCATCTGTTATTGCATCTAAGGACGGTATGGTGCTAGTAGTTCCATTTGGCTCGATGTTGGAACCCGAGCCCACATTGATTATTGGATTTCCCTTCATGTCTGATTTTACATAGGCCTTGATTATCTTGACCAGGTCACCTGGCTTTAGGTTCTCAATTCCTGGCAAGTTTGCCTTTTCGTCCCACAACTTTACCTGCGCTCTCGAGTCACCGTCATAGACTGTCATGGTACGCAGCAAAAACTGGGAACCGTCCTTGCGGGAAAATTGCTTTACTGGATAAACATTCATCACTCTTGTTGCAAGTGTTATCTCCTTTGCACCGACATAGAGGTCCTTGAGGCCCATCTCTACTTTTAGGGGCTCGTTTAGTGATACTCCAAGGTCTGATGCTATCAGAAATAAGGCACCCTGGTCTGTCAGATAACCTGCACCGATCTTTTCCTTCTTCTTTTGGATCAGCTCATCTATCTGTGCCTTGGTAATATCGGGCCTCTGCTCCAATAGTTTGCTTAACAATGAATCAAATTCTGACAATGGAAACCTGATGGAATGTGTATGATATAAAAATTGTTTTAGAATAGCGATCATTTTTTGATGATATCATGTTACCATGAGAGTATGATAATGAACAACTGATGAATTAATCTTATATGATGTGCCATGTACAATAACTCATGACACTAAGAAGAGATTATAACATATTGATAAAAAAAGACGGTAAATTTTATGTTGGATATTGCCTTGAAATTCCTCAAGCTAGGGGACAAGGAAACACTAAAGCTGAGGCAATAAACGATACAAAAGAAGCTATCAAACTATGTCTATCATATTTGGAAGATAAAAAAAGAAAGTCTTCTTCTAAACTGGTAACTGTTTCAGTTTGAGTCTTCCTGTACTAGGTTGGAAAGAGGTACTGAAAGCATTACGAAAAAAGGGATTTTACGCAACAAGACAATCTGGCAGCCATATAATAGTAGAAAATGGAGAAGGTTTGTGGACCGCAATTCCAAGAAAAAATGAATTGGGTAAAGGATTGCTATTGAAAATAATGTCTGATTGTAGTATTACAAAGAAAGAATTTCTTAGTTTGCTATAAATTTCTAGGTGTTAAACTAGAATCTTGTTCCGTTAACAAATTATGAAACTTTGAATTATTTTAGATCATTTCCAAGCAATTTTACCAGTATCTTCAATGAAAGAACTATTGGGTATACGATCATGTATTTTATCACACGCTTTAGATTCTTGTCCCTGTTCATTGCCTCTGCAACCGGAGGACTGTATCTGTAATACGAATCCAGTATATTTTCAAACTGTTTCTTGTGCGATGACTTTAACAAAATCTTGTCTCTGTACTCTCGCAAGAACTGGACATGTGGATGTATCTCAGAATCCAGTGCAGCAGTTGCAATAAAGCAGCCTTTTTTGGTTGTTGGATTTGTATTTCCTGTATTTGTTGTATTTGTAGTTCCTTGGTTTGCTAAAATTGTGGGTCCTGTACTTGCAAAAGCCAAGACTGTCTGCAATACAGCATCTGGGTTTTTGTAATCTTGGTAACGCCAGGCAAGAGCGCCTGCATATCCCAGACTATTTGAAGATTGGAGCAGGTTTTGCAGGACTACAGTCTCTTGGCTGGAATCATACGGGGTTGTACTTGGATGATATCCACATTCGCCCAGTATGCAAGGCTTGCCTGAAAAGTCGGACAAATTGTATGGATCAAGATTTACTTGGATGCTTGAGGTTGGAGTACTGTTTGGGACTGCAGGGCTGTTGTATACATGAAAATCAGAAAAATCTACAAAAGAAGAAAACGACATGGATATGTTTTTTCGCAGGCAGCCAAGGGAAACTTTGATCCCGTATGGGCTTATTGTCTGGGCAACTTTTTCTACAAAGATCTTCAATTGCTGAAGTGGAATCATGTTTGCCTCTGTGATACCTTCTGGCTCATTCATGATGTCAATTGCAAAAAGTGCCGGCTTGTCCTTGATTGCATTTGCCAATGGAACAAGTACGTTGTTGCAAAAGTCGCCTGGATCCTGCATTATTTTCAGTATGATCTGCTTTCTTGCAGAAAACAATTCTTGGTATTTTGGAATCCTTGATGGGTCTATCCCTGAAGGCTGTGAGCTGTTGGTATCCCATGAATTAAAGAATGTAAAATATATCTTGATGTTGTGATTATTTGCAGAATCCAGTACGGCAAGAAGATTGTTGATAAATTCTGGATCTACACCTGAAAGATTGTTGTTGCCATCTTTTGTAAAGACCAGTCCTTCCAGCTGCTCAAACAGCCAGAGCCTTACGATATTTACGCCATTGACCTTTGAAAAATAATTTTCAATGGCCTCAGGATGCTGTGATAGATATGGTTTGTCCTGGGGAATGTTTGGTACTCCAAGATTCATTGTTATTGGTGCTGTGGGTGGATATGTCCATAATGGAACATCGCTAAACTCAGAGCGTCCCAAGTCATAACCATACTTGTCTTCAAACCAGCCTTGATTAATGCCAACAAAAAACTTGGAACCTACACTAAATGACATGATGGTATCATATTGATTTGGTATTAAAAAATTTGGGCATGTTGGTTTGATACTATCATTCCGGTACCTAGATTAGTGAGGGAAAAAAGATTGTTGTATATGTATGGTATCGAGGTAAACTCGCTTTCAAAGTCATATGGTAATTTCACCGCAGTAGATGGTATCGATCTAAAGGTAGAGCAGGGGAAGATCTTTGGATTTCTGGGACCAAATGGTGCAGGCAAGACAACAACCATGAAGATGTTGACTACACTGATTCCTCCAAGTTCTGGCAAGATGAGCATCTTGGGAATTGATGCTATCAAGTCACCGCTTGAGATACGAAAAAAGATTGGAGTGGTGCTGCAGCAGCCAAGCTATGAGCCCACACTAAGTGTTGAAAAATCACTTGAAAAATATGGCATGATGTGGAATGTTGATAAAAAAATACGAAAGAATCGTGTGGAAGAACTCTTGGTTGCATTTGATCTTGTAGATATAAGAAAAAAGAAAAACGACGACCTGTCAATAGGTCAGAGGCGAAGGGTACAGGTTGCACGTGAATTCATGCATGACATGGACCTGTTGTTTCTGGACGAGCCAACGGTGGGCCTTGACCCGTCTGCAAGAAGGGGCTTGCTTGATTTTATAAAAGGAAAAGTAAAGGACGGCCTTACGATATTTTTTACTACACATATTCTGGAGGAAGCTGAATACCTCTGTGATGACATTGCGATAATCAACAAGGGAAAGATAATTGCAGTCGATACGCCTGATGAGCTAAAAAACAAGTTTGGGAGGCAAAAGACCATAAAAATTCACGTTGGGCAGCAGGAAAACATTTCCTCTCTCTTGGATGGAATACCAGACTGTACCATGGAATATGACACTGGTTGTATCATTACAGTCCATTCAAGCCAGTCAGAGCAGGTACTCCAAGACATATTGAAGATACTTGCATCAAATCATATCCTAGTAGAAGACCTCAGCGTCGTTCCAACAAGCTTGGAAGAGATATTTCTTTCAGTGGTGAAAAATTCTAATGAATCCAATAATTCGCCTGGTCAATAGGAATCTGACCATATCCCTTAACATGGGATTTGTAATATGGCAGATTGTCTTTCCCTTGATCTACATCTTTGTTGCGGGCTTTGCGTATACTGCGTTAATACACCAAGTTCCGTTTGGAAACAAGACACTTGACTATCCCGCCTTTATTGCAACAGGGATGATTGGATTCAACATAATGAACAGCACACTGATCTCAGGAGTAATAATCTGGAACGACAGAAGACATGGGATGTTTGAGCAGATTCTGGTGGGGCCATTTACCCGTGCGCAGTATATCTTGTCAAATGTTTATACAATTGGAATAATTGGGCTTGTCAGCGCTGCAATGATTACTGCAGTAGGGTATCCGTTGTTTTTCAAGCAGGTCGAGTTTAATGTATTGACAGTGCCGCTTGTTGTATTTGCATCAATTACAGGCTCTATACTATTTGGCTCCATTGCGTCAATCATATCGACAAGGCTGAAATCAAGTGAGGGCTTTAACGTCGTAATCAATACGGTATTTCTGTTCTTTGCATTTGTCAGTACTGCATTTTATCCAGCACAGGGGGCTCCGCCGATCTTGTCCACTGCGTTTTATTTCAACCCATTGACGTATCTTGTAGATGTTGTCCGTGCTGGAATATTTGGATACTTTAATGGAATGGTTGCAACAGAGATGATAGTCCTTGGAATAGGCGCTGCTGTACTGTTCTTGGTTGCAACAAAACTGTTGTCAAAACTGGAACTGTAGAATTTTCTAGATGGTGGACATAGTCAAATATTTGTTATACCTTGTTATCTCTGCCATACAAGTTCTTGTGGTCATCCAAATCAATAAACTGGATAAGATTATGTTCTGGTAACCATCTAAAAATAAAAATGACCGCGCTAGTGATGTGCTCTTCTTGGAAACCTTTCCAGCTTCCATGTAGTAGTTTTCCATATTTTGAAGGATCCTGAAACTTTTCAAGC
Organism: Nitrososphaerota archaeon; assembly: GCA_028867275.1. Lineage (GTDB taxonomy): Archaea > Thermoproteota > Nitrososphaeria > Nitrososphaerales > Nitrosopumilaceae > Nitrosotalea. The sequence goes on along the minus strand of JAGWGU010000006.1, from coordinate 21,214 downwards.
TCCTTAGCTTTTTTCTTAAAGCCCTCAATTACGGGATGATTGCCTTTGTATTTTCTTAATTTCTTCTCTAATGTATTGGAATATTCTATTTTTCTGCTCAAAATTTATTCTTCTGAAGTAATTTTATCAACGTCTTCTAAAAACTCATCAATATTCTTGCGTCTTGTCATTGGTTCTTTTCCAGACTCTACTCGTTTTAAAAGAGATTCAAGATCTGAACTCAATTTCTTATCTGTATGATTCTTTACCGCTGGTTGCATGATGTGATTATGGCTCTAGTTCTATATATCATTTAAAGATTAAAGTGTCTATTTTCTATTGTACCATCAAAAGGCTGTGTATACACCAACACTGTTATCATACATGATGTGTACTATCTTGGAATTTCCTTTAAATTGGTCCTTGACGTATTCATACTACCATGCAGGTAAAAAGACGCAGCAGTTTCTGGTTTTTGCTTCCTATTTTGTTTAATGTCATTGGGGGGATAATTGCGTTTTTTGTTATAAGAGAGGACGACCCAAAAAAGGCACGAAACTGTCTATACCTTGGAATAATACTTGCCGCGATACCTTTGCTGCTGATTGTTGTACCGATACTGGTTGGAATTACACTGATTCCTCACATGGGTCCGCCTGTAGTACCAGGTATGCATTATGTGTAAAATATGGAAAAATTTGTGTACCAGTTAAAACGTTTAAGTAAATAAATGATCAAAATAATATTGATGAAATATCGAGTTTTGATACAGCAAGACGAAGATGGGATGTTTGTAGCCAAGTGTCCGTCATTACCTGGTTGTATATCACAAGGAAAGACACGAGAAGAATCATTAGCTAACATTAAAGATGCAGTGAACGGATATCTACAAAGTCTAAAAAAACACAACGAGCCCCTTCCCCATATAGAAGAAGAACTTGTAGAAGTAAGTGCCTAAAATTCCAATAGTTTCTGCAATCAAGGTTATCAAGGTGTTGTCAAAGATTGGCTATGAAGCAGATCATCAAACTGGAAGTCACATTATTTTAAGACACAAAGAAACGCCACACAAAAGATTGACAGTTCCAAACCACAAAGAGATAGCCCGAGGTACTCTAAAGGTTATACTTGAAGAGGCAGGATTGACAGTCCAAGAATTTACAGATCTTTTGTAAACTAGAATTTTATCCTTTAACTCAATGATATTTTAATAGATAGCCCGGCCCAGATTCGAACTGGGGTCAAGGGCTCCAAAGGCCCCTATGCTTGACCGCTACACTACCGGGCTTCTTTGGAACCTTGATTTCTATTCCTTTATAATGTTACAGTTTCTGTCAAGTTTAGGACTTGCGCCTTCACACCCAACTTGCTTCCATGAAGGATTATTGGCATTATATCACCCAAGTTTCCCTTTTCGTCTGAAAGTCCAACTGGGATTGCAGAACTTTTGCAACCCCTTCTAAGATATGTTCATGGATGATACATCTCTGTCGATTGTTCTCTAAGCTGCAAATTCAACCAGTTACAGGACTTGTACCAAACAAAATTGGTGATAACTATCTAAAAGATTGTTAAGATGCCAAATCTGATAATCGCCAAAACAGATAAAATAAATTCAAATTCACACTAATGTTGTGAAGATCTCAAGCTCTGCTTTTGAAAACAATGGTATGATACCATCAGAATATACTTGTGATGGTTCTGATGTCTCTCCTCCACTAGCAATATCTGATATACCAATGGAAGCAAAGAGCTTGGCAATTATCATGGACGACCCCGATGCACCAATGGGTACATTTACACATTGGGTTGTCTGGAACATATCGCCACAAAAAATACAGTTTACAAAAGGAGAAAAGATTTCATTTCCCCAAGGCAAGACAAGTTTTGGTCACAAGTCTTATGGAGGGCCATGTCCCCCTGGTGGAACGCACAGATATTTTTTCAAGCTTTACGCTCTTGATCTTATTTTAAATCTTAAAGAAGGCTCATCAAAGGCAGATCTTGAAAAAGCAATGGTAGGACATGTTTTGGCTGAATCTAAATTGATGGGAAAATATTCTCGAAGATAAATTGAAAAATGTTGTCAAATCCTGTAGATTAACAAAACTAAATTTCAAAATGATTGAATGCTCAATTTTCTGGTTCAAGCTTGTGAGAGTCTTACAGGACTAGAACCTTCATTGAATTTAGATATGTGGTTATGCTATCTAGTTAAACTTGGGATGTATCCCATACTCTTGGCGGTATTTTGCAAGCTCTTTTTTGTATCTCTGTTCTGATTTTTCTCTGGTCCATGTGTATTCTACACTAAACAAGCGTGCTCCTGCAATTGGATGTGTCCCATCTTCAAAGTGCTTCAAAAGACAACTTCGTATCTTTCCATGGTAAATGTATATGATATTGTGAGAGCCGTCAAGCAGCTCATAGACCCCATACTCGTCACGTTCTAGCTCTGCTATACTTTTTGTGTAAAGCCAGGTCTTGGTTCCCAGTGGCAACTATATCCTCTCACTACATTTGTACTGAGATATGATAAATCCTAATTAGCTGTAACTGCAACCAGTTAGCTGTGTTGCAAACTAGGTGTGATATGCAACATGGGACTAGATGAATCATGAGCATTTACGAGACATTGTCGGTACCATTTCGGTATGTGGACTCGATTGAGCACAAGCAGCACATCCTGTTGCTCTATGAGGACCCTGCCTATGCAAGACTGATCGAGTTCCGGTTCATAAAAAATGGGCTGGCAGACGGCGAGACATGTGTGTATGTGACACACGAGGACTCGGGTTCTATCGTACTGAAATTCCTAAACTATGGGATACCGCTGCAATATTTCCAGAGCGGCAAGCTTCGGGTGATACAGATGCATGAGACATGCTGTACCGGTGAAGCAATGCTTGAAAAATCAAAAAAGGATGTAGAGGGAATACTTGACGGTCTTATACCGCCATATCGAATAGTTGGAAGGATTGTGCCAAACATAAGTACCATTGATGGAATATCAGTCCAGCTGGAGATTGAGAGAAAGACACATTCTTGCTTTGAGGACTTCCGTGGCTCTGTCATGTGCACATATGATATATCTGCAATTGAAAAGACAAGAAGAAAGACATGGATGGAGAATCTTCGCCAGACGCACCACACTGTAATACATGCAACACAGTTTGGCCAGGGCGGAGTGCTCTGTCCACGATAATTTTTTTAAATAAATTATTCTTTTAGCTTTGTTTCCCGAAATGGTCCTGCATGTTCCCAACAGTCCTTGAAATAATCAAGGCACCACTCGTGAAATTCCTTGTCCGTTGAGAAAAATGCCTCACTCATGTCTACATCTCCGCCTGAAGAGGGAAACATGACTCCAGCTTCTTTTTCGTTTAGTATTACTATGGTCTTTGTATCCTGCTGCATCTTTCGCTCAATCTTTCCCTGCTGTATCAGGTCCTTAAATCCCAGCCTGTCAAATGCTTGCTTTCTCTCCTTTGGTATGACTGCCGATTCTGAAAATATTGACTGGACCTTTACTCCGGAATTAATCTTTTTGACAAGCAACTCCATGAGGTCAGGCGTATAGGGAACCTCAAATAAAATATTGTAAATGTATTTTTCTGCATCACTATAGATCTCCTTCCACTTTTCCTGAACCTTGACAAAGCCTTTTACGGTGTCGCCTTTTTCCAGTGCGCCCATCCTTTGGATGTACTTTTGCGGCAGCAAGTCAAGATCGTGGTTTTTGAAATACTTCTTGTTTGCAGACAGAAAACCAATGAGTGACACCTGGGAGCACAGTATCTTTCCTGTGGTTGTGATGCCATAGCTGCCGTCTGGGTTTTTTTCAATCAGGTCTGCCTTGACTAGCCTCTCAAAGTTTCTGTACACCTCTGGCACTGTTGCCTCTAACTCTTTTGCTATGAAAGATACCTTGACAGGTCCGTCTTGTAGTTTTAGTAAAATTGCCAGGCGCTGCTCGCTTGCAAGTTCTAGAAAATCATTTGCAGTCTTTTCATATCCTGGTTTCATTATGGTGTCTTTGCATTGTAACAATCTAAAGGTTATCACGGTACCATCACGACTCGGGCCAGTTGGTGTCGCAACGAAAACAAAATCCCCTAAATCCCCTGTATTGGGGAATGAAAATAATCTGGGCGTCTCTTGAACCGCAACCCTGACACTCCGTTGCAAGCACTTTTTTCATGCATTGTTATACCCAGAATCCTATTTTAGAAAGACTAGACGATTTAGCTAAGCATTTGTGATACAAGCTAAATCAACAATATCTGTCAAGATACCCTCCATACCATTGATGAGTACTCTTAATGTGCCCTTTGGAAACAAGATTGAGCGGTTCAGAATCGAGGGTATTATAGCAAAGATCAGGGCTGCAGTGCATGGAGAGATATCATTTTGCGGCACCCAGAGGAGCTACTGCATGGGAATTGTCGACATGGTAAACTCGACCAAGATTACTGCAAACCTGGAAAATTCCAGAATGTGTGAATATTATAGGATTTACCTAAATTCCATGGCAGAGATTGCAAAAGAGTTTGGCGCAGTTGTGATAAAAAACATTGGGGACAGTATACTGTATTATTTTCCTGACACTTGTGATGCAGAGGATACAACCTCGGTACAAACTTCCCTAGAGTGCAGCCTTGCCATGGTGGAATCATATGGAGAGATAAACAGGCTCATGGCAGAGTATGGTCTGCCACCTGTAAGTTACAGGGTAAGCTCTGACTATGGAAAATTGACAATCGCAAAGTCTTCTGTCTCTGCATGTGAGGACATATTTGGTCCAACTGTAAACACATGTGCCAAGATAAACGGAATTGCCATGCCAAACAGTACTGTTGTAGGTGGAGACCTGTACCAGATAGCAAGACAGTTCAAGGGATATGGGTTTCATTCTCTGGTTGGCTTTTCTGTTGGCGTAAGGCTTGACTATCCGGTGTATTCTCTTTGCAGAAAAGAGATGAGTTAGCTTGGATGGAAAATACTTAGCTGGAATTACAAGGCGTAGCAATATGTCATGGACTGGAACTATATGCATGGAATCATCTGATATTCCAAGATACATGGAGAGTGCATTTGTGATGATAACATGCGAAGACTGTACCGAATCATTGGTGGACTCGCTAAGATCCATATCTGAGGTAAAAGAAGTCCAGCCCACCTGTGGAAACTATGACGTCATTGTAAAGATAGTAGCAGACTCTGCCGAGTCCTTGCGGGAAGTCATTTCTTCCAAGATAAGAAGTATAGAAAAGATTCGTGCCACAACTACACTGATCTCTTCTCCAATTCTTGTTTATTGAACAATCTTTGAAATTTACTTGGGATATTATACTGGATGGTAGACTAGTTACCAATTGCTCTGTGGCATTATTCTTTTTTCTATAGCCACTGACAATGCCTTTTCTTCCTCTGTCTTCATTGCCTTTTGTATTTGATTTGTGTCCCATCTATTCAGCTGTTTGACTGTAAAGTACATGAATTGATAGTCACCTTTCTTTTCGATATCATAGGGCTGGAGCGGTGACTTGTGGGAAAACAGCTCGTTGTCATTTTCATCTGATATGACTAGCGTTACAAAATGGTTTACTGTATCGTACAACCAATAGACCTTTCCTTGCTGACTAGAAAAGACTGAACCTGTGTCATGAATGTGGGACAAAATCTCTGGCTTGTAAAACTGGTCCTTGTACAATGCTTGCTGTAAATCTGAAAAGTTGTCATACTTGATGGTACCATACGGTAAAGTGGAGTTTATGATCTGCGGTGTTTCCATTGCATCATGTATCCTGGTATCTGTATCATACCGGTGATCATTCCATGCCCTTACAAGAAATGACATTTTATCATATGACTTTGCTGGAGTAAATACAAATTGTGTATACTGGAACTTGCCGTCGGAGCTTGAAGATGCATTGACATTAGACAATATGTGGTTAGGATCCTTGATCTTGGCAGGCTCTCCCTTGTCCCACTCTATAGAGGCGATACTTTTTGGAGTTATCATGTCATGTCCTCTTGGAATGAGGTACAATCCCATGTGGATGACACCCTCGGAATAATAGCTCTCATACGTCTTGAATGTCATGTTGACCTTGTCTCCTGCAACCATTACCTGTCTTGGCAGCTCCTGGTTGTAGTGTGAAATGTCGTGTATGGTCTTGTTGTTCCCTTGGGTAAATGTAAGGCCATCAGAAAAATGGTATCCAAGGCCTCCAAACGAGGGAGGCTGTACTACATACGGCGAGCCTCCAATGGATCCCAATGCTGCTACTATATCCAGTACAAGGCCTGGACGAATCAATCCTCCACCGCCTCCACCTGGTCCGCTACAAACACATACCGTAGTGGTTCCTGAAAATCCGTTGTATGTAGCTTGGATTGTATCACCAACATCTGCTACAAGCAAACCTGCACTACCATTGGGGCTTGGCTGGATTTGACCGTATGATAAAATTGAATGGTAATTTATTGTAATGATGTCTCCCGCTGAAACATGGAGTGCACTATTTGTTACGGTAGCTCCTGCAGTAAACTTGATCTTTCCTTGAAATATTCCTGTGTTAGTACCTGTCTCTGTTAGTGTAAGTGATGTTCCACCAGGAGTTGATGTAGATGTTACTGTCACTGATATGGTGTCAACAACTCCATTAGTAGCCTTTCCTCCACTTGTGTCTGTTTGTGTTATTGTTACAGTTGATTCTATTGGAAACCGTTGATTATCTGGTGAGAAATAGAGAAACGTGTTCCCAAATATGCATGTGTTGCTGGTTGGGGTTCTAAGACCTGGTGTTGGATCATTAATCTCTATTGCCTGAAGTGTGATGGTGTCTCTAACAGTGGTATCTGGCTTGATGGATTTTATTGTAACAGAGATTGGTCCAGCTCCTTTTTCAGAACAATCTATATCTGCACCAGATTCTTTTACGTCAAAAAATGCATTGTCATTTAATGTTACACCGCCAGGGGATGTAAACTCGACAACATTTAGCGGATCTGCCTTTGCTGTTGGTGCGTTGGTAAATAAAATTATAGCATAGACTAAAACTGAAATTGTACAATAACTGATTACCTTTCTTATGTTCGTTGAACTAGTCATTTAATCTCACTTTACCATGAATGATAATAATAGATTGTACTGTTAATAATTTACTTTCATTATATGAAAGTAAAGTATAAAATTATGAATTGTATTTTGCATCCAGCTATGAACTCATCTCATTTTGATACCATGACTTTGAGTGTTAGAGGCGAACTAAGCAAGATTGAATTAGTTTGATCTTTATACGTGAAAATTGTAACCATGTATGTACCAGATGCTTGTGGTGTCCACGATGTTGCTGGATTTAGGGTTTGACCTGCAGTCAAGGTGCCTGTAATCCAAGAACTTGATACAGTCACGCCGTTTTCATCTTGTATCTGTACCAGACGTGCAAATGATTGATCAGATGTCTGATTATTTGTCATGTCATATACTATGTTAATTTGATGACCAAGCTGTGGCAGTGTTACTGCATTTCCAACACTATCAACAATTCTTGGATTGTTTGTTGATATCTTTGGTACGCCTATGATGGTTGATGCTGTTAAACGTAACTGATCAGATGGTGTGTATGGCGGTGGCAAGGTTCTATCCTTGTATTCTCCTGTAACTGTATCTCCATCAGCAACATGGAGTCTGTTTCCAGATGACTGGAAGTTTGTGGTAAAGTACACTGTACCTTGGAAGATTCCTGTATCTTCACCAGTCTCTGTCATAGTTAGCTTGATGCCGCCGGAATCAGAATCAGACCATACGTTGGTGTCAAACTTGTCAACTGCCTTTGGATTAAGATTCATGTCTGGGTCAACTATCTGCAATACTCCTTGGCCGTTGGCTGGGTAGCTTGCCTCTAACCACTTGATTTCACCAATGTTCCATCGGATCAAAGCTGATGCTGTAACCGTTTGATCTTTTGCAAATTCAAATGATACTGATACACCGTCCTGTTCGGTTGCTGGTAAGAATCCGTCTGTTGGACCGCTACCCGAGACTACACCTTGTTGTCCTGTTGGCTGTAAGCCGCTTCCGTCAACTCCACCTGCATCCTTGATGGACTTGTCACCTTGTAGGATGACGTATCCAGTGAAGATGCCTGTGTCGACTCCAGTCTCAACCAATTTGTATGGGCTGAGACTGTTGCCTCTAGTTGATACAGTAACCTTGTTTTCATTATTGTCTCCAATTGTATCAATAAGGTTTGGATCAAAGTTGTGACATGGTGCTACTACGGTAATGTAGACACGGTCAGTCCATGTGTATACTTTCTTGTCTAATTCTATTGTAGCAGGACAAGACAGTGGCGCTGATACTGTTGAAGCTATCTTCAATGACTGTATGTCTGAATCTATTTTTGATACTATGAAAGATTTTGAGCTTGGATCAATTATGAATTGTTGTACGTCGTTCTTTGTATCAAGTAGTTTATGCAAGGCATCATACAAACTGTCGTTCATAATGTGTCCAATAACTGTAGTTAGGTCATTGTGTAAGACGAGTTTATTGTCAGCTGCATTGTAAAATACAGAGTCTGGTAGGTTTTGGATACTATAATCTATATTTGAGACCCTGTCCTGACGGAATCCCTTGACATCACCCAAAGTGACTTCCTTTGGAAGGTAGTATACTCCATGGCTCTTTAGTTTCCATCCCCATGTTTGTAGCCACTGTTCCAATCTGTCTGATAATTCCTTAGTTGGCTGAAGGTGTGGTTTGTTGTATTCAAATATTCCGTATGGTTTTGAGGTTGGCGTTTGGGATAAAAGATTGTCAAATGTTTGGGGGGTGATCATGGTGGCATTGGAATCTGAGAAATCAATGAATCTCACTTGGGGGACAGTTTCATGTGTAACTACTGGGATAGTTTCTGAGGTGTTTGTGGTATCTGAAGTATACACTCGTATTCCATCTAACCAACTTGAAACTGTCTTTGAGTTGTATTGGAGATTGCTCCAATCATCAAAACCTGTTAAAATGTTTGGATTGAGTTCTGTTCCATCGCATCCGCTTTGTGCTATTTTGTTGATGTCAAATACGGTAGTAGATGTGTTGGTATTTATGATACCATTATTATCGGCATCAATTCCTTTTTGCTGTCCATTGAACATGTTAGTTACATCGGTTTGTGATAATGGGTAATTCCACATCTGCACATCATCTATCAAACCGTTCCATTGCCTTATGGAATCTGTATTAAATCCAGTACCCACTGCAAAGTCTGGAATTGTTGTAGGCCAATACACTTGAGATTCATCAAACACCTTGACATTATTCAGATATCCTTTGACATTGTTTGTAGTTGCGTCCCATGTCAAGACAACATGATACCATGTGTTTGCAGCTATTCCATTTGTTGTAAAGGAATGGATCCCATACGTGCCTGCATCATTTGCAACTACTACTACAAAATTTCCTGTTCCTGACTCTTCAAATCTGACGCCGGCATTGCCCCCATTATAATTTGTAGTCAGAGGATTACGATAGTTTTCAACAGTTGCTGGATTCATCCAAAAAGAAATAGTTCCTTGTACAGGAAATGAGCCAAGATTTCCAGAATCTACCCTGGTTTGAGTATCAAAACTAAATGACTGTCTGCCTACCTTGGATGTGGTCGAGTATGCAGCATTTCCTATGATATTTCCATTGTGGCCATTTCCGCTGCTGTCTAGAGGATTGCCATCAAATGTTAGCCATAATTTTTGATATCCTGATGTATCAGTTTTAGTAATTTTGTATATTTGACCATTGGAAACTCCGTAAACTGTTTGTAGATCAGGAGGAATGCTGGGTCCTATCCCTGTTTCTTCATTGATGTTTCCTTCATTTATTGTGGTAAGTTTGTTATGAGAATAATCAAGCGGTCTATTTACTGGAAATGATTCATTGTATTGGAATAGATAATTCATTACACTCAGATAATTGGGTTTGCAGTTGTCAGGATCAAGATTTGTAGAAGTAGGTTGAACATTACCTCCATGTTGTAATCCCAAGTTGTGGCCTAATTCATGCATGAATGTTCCTTCTTGCTGGTCAGTGCTGCCAATTGCACCTGTAAATCTGCCCAATGATATTACCATGTCATTTCCTGGTGCCTCGGAAATTCCTGAAGAAGTAGGGACATCAGCTTGTGAATGAGCAAATAATGCGTAATGAAATACTTGTTTCTTTGATGTCAGATATTCATTATATGTCCACCCAGAACCTGCGGGAATGGTTCGTTCAGCAGCAGTTCCAAAATATGCCTGTTTTATTTGGTCGAACTCTGTTGGATTGAGTACTCCTGAACCTCCTGCCAGAGCAGCCTGTGGCACGCTTATAGTATCTCTGTGATAGGGAATTTCTTCACCCATCATTACATGTAATCTTACTCCTGTCTTACATATGCCTGCAGCATTACATGTTTTTACAGGTGCATTTGTAAATGCTCTTACAACATCATTGATTGCAGTTTGGTCTGGAACATGTCCTTTCATCCAGTCAACTTCGACATAAACATCTGGCATATCATTTCCTGGACATACGCGGTCTCCAGATGGGTCATTTGAATAGTTTGCACTAGTATCACATGGCAATGTCCAAAATCCGGTATCACCAGCCAAGAAAGGAATTTGGAGTCCATGAAAATTTGTCTGGTTTTCCCAATTATCACATATTCCGTCATTATCAGAATCTCCGCCATATGTGGAACAGTCGTAAATGTTTTTACCCCAGAGAGGTTGTGGGCTCATGGGAGTGGGAGGCCAAACTGCTCCATAATTGCTACCAATTATAGTTGATTGTGCAAGTAAAGTTGTACTGGGATAGAAGGCTTTGATGACCGGGGATGTGGAAGGATCTGGTATCTTTAATGTTGAATTAGTACTACTATTAACAGTTGTAAAATTTATTGGCAGACTCTTGTAGCTACCAGAAGCGGAATCAAAATCAAGTGGATATTGATGGCTGTCTACATCTGAAGTCACAAGAACTTTGATAGTCTTAATTCCTGCACTTGCAGAATTTGGATCGTTTATAGTAAGTGTAAAATCATGATCATAAAAATAAGTCTGGTTGTCAAAGGGTAAATTAGACACTGCAGTGGCATAAGAGTGATTTTCTAACAGATAACAACCAAAAATTGTTGCCATAAAAAGAAATACTATATACCTGTAGGGTATTTTCATGAATTTATTCTCCCTTAGTAAGAACAGAAATATTTTGTTTATTCAATCTACCATTCTTCAAAAATAGTATATTTATCAATTATGATGACGTTTGTGAAATTTTTATATTTTTTTCAATAATTGAATGTTTTATGATTGTTAATTCTATTAAATGTAGGAAAATAAAAAAAAATTGATTTAGATCACGTTTCATGCATCGATTTGTTTTTAAATTGTTTAAAAATGAAAAAAATCTGCTTATAAATTGCCATTTTTGATACCTTGTCATCTCCTAATGCAATTGAGGGAACACTACACACATAGATTATATCAAAATATGCTGGAATTTGATTTTCTACTAAAACATGTAACCCAATAAAATGTGGAAAATCTTCAATGATAAAGAAAATATTTGTTAATCGTGTGATATCCAGAAAATTGTTGTAGAACAAGCGATATGATGTATAAAATAATTGTATACAACTAGCAAATATTGGGAACTGTATTTGATTCTGTATTTCTACTAATTCTAATGACCCATATTCATTTTTTCTTTACATTTCTATCATTAGGGTCATGATAAATCATTATATTACAACAAATTTTTCAAGGATCTAACATTGTTTAACCTTTCTACTTTGGATAAATATGACAAAAGCGGTATACACAAAATCTATGATACTTGGCCTAATATTGCAAAAGAATTCTACATGAAAAACTATGATAAAGTTGAATTTGGAGGAATTAATCAGATTATTTTTACCGGAATGGGAGGTTCGGGAGCCATAGGTGATACACTTTCAGCTATTGTGTCAAAAACTAACCTACATCTGTCTATAGTAAAGGGATACCATCTTCCAAAAACTGCTGATTCTAGAACTCTAGTTGTTGCAACAAGCGTCTCTGGAAATACGATAGAAACACTTACTGTTCTTGACAATGCAAAAAAAATGGGATGTAAACTAGTTGCTTTTTCCTCTGGAGGGAAAATGGAAAAATATTGTACAAAAAATAAAATAAAATACGTACATATACCGATGTTAAATTCTCCAAGATCTTCATATCCTGCTTACTTGTATTCTATTTTGAATGTTTTAGAAAATCTAATTCCTATAAAAAAAAATGATATTCTAGAATCAATTATGCTTCTTAAAAAGACACAAAAACAAATTCAATCTTCAAATATTGATGACAATTCTGCACTAGTGCTGGCTAAATGGTTGTCTGGAATCCCTATGATTTATTATCCATCTGGTCTACAGGCTGCTGCAATTAGGTTTAAAAATTCTCTACAAGAGAATGCTAAGTTACATGCAATTGCAGAGGATGTAATTGAAGCATGTCATAATGGTATAGTTGCATGGGAAAAACCATCTGTGGTAAAGCCAATTTTATTACAGGGAAAAGACGACTACATCAAAACCAAAGAGCTGTGGAAAGTAATCAAAGAATACTTCGTAAAAAATAAGATTGAATACAGAGAAGTGCACTCAGTAAATGGCAATATACTTTCTAAAATTGTAAATCTTGTATACTTGTTGGATTACGTATCCATTTATCGTGCTGTTCTGTCAAAGATGGATCCCACCCCTGTCAAGTCTATTGATTTTATAAAAAATAAGCTCTAGTATTATTCTAACTATGTTATACTCTTTCTTAACACGTTGTCATACATACTTGTGACTTTTAGATACATGGATTCTTGGCTATATGATTCTGCAAGCAATTTGTTACCATTTTTTCCCATTGTGAATGCCTCTGAAGGATTTTCCATAATTTTTATCAAGTGCTTTGCCCAGATATTTTCATCATGTGGATCCAAGGCATAACCATTGTTCTCATGGGTTACAATGTCTGACATTGGTCTGATGTTTGAAACCAGTACTGGCCTTTCTTGGGAAAACGCCTCCAGGATTACTAGTCCAAAACCCTCACATAAGCTGGGAAAAACAAGTGCCTGAGAATTAGATATTATTCGTAATTTTTCATCGTTTGATACAAACCCAGTAAATTTAACGTTTTCCTGCAAATTCAATTGGTTCACTAATTCTTCTAAATTTTTTCTATGTGGGCCATCTCCTATGATAAATAATTTAACCTTTGGATATTTTCGTCTGACTATATCTACTGCTTTTATAATTACTTCGAGATTTTTGTAAAAAACAAGTCTGCCCACATAAACGAATTGATATGGATTATATTCTAATATTTTATTGACACTAATTTCGATTGTATTTGGAATTACATAAATGGGTTTTTTTGCTCCAATTTTTAATAAATCGTCTTTGGATGCATCACTAACAGTATGAATTGCATCGTATCGTAATTTGACAATCATTTTTTCAAAATAAGGGGCTAATCTAACATTTAATCTTGAAATATTACTTTGTTTACCCCATAACTTCCAGTAATTTTTACCACATAATGAAAATACATCATGAACTGTTGTAATATGTGGCTTGCTAGTTATGGTTGATAGCATGGAACCGGCTAATGCTGGCGCAAAATTATTTGAGTGAATTATATCTATTTTTTCTTTTTTTATTATGGAAATTCCTTTTCGTAGTGTACTCAAAGAATATCCAAGATTATCTCTAAATCCAGGAGGAAGACCACCTTTGTATTCCAGAAGTGGGGGTACAAACATGATCTTGATGTTTTTATGGGAAGAGTACGTTTCACCTTTGATCTGATTGGTTATAACCCATACTTTATTGCCACGATCTGCAAGCATTTTTGCCATCAAACTAAATACATATTCACCACCGCCTTTGGTGGTTGAAAAAAACTGTGTGAGTAAAAGTATTTTCATATTTTTCAAATTTGTATTATGTCTATACTAAGATGGCTTAATTAATACTGATTTGGAAATGAGGGCATTATGTACGATTCAATCATATGTTTTGGATTTTTGGTAATTATATAGTTACTTTAGAATCATGCCTAGAAACAATTTTTCATGCTTGTTGAATCTTACATCTATATTGTGATTAACTTGTAGGCGTGTGATTTATTCTCCTTGTGCTTATTGAAAAGGAATTTTTACTATGTAGTTCTAGTTTACAGAATTTTTTGAATAATGCTGTGACGAAATAAGGATTAGAGTCTATTTCTAACAATATTTCATTTGCATATGGAGGAATCATTTTGTAAATTTTCTATGAATCGAAAAATATATCCCCATATGATCACTTAACTCTTCTTTTGGACCTAGTATGATTGTGCTATTTAATGGAATCATGTAAAAGTGTAAAATATTAGTTTCGTTAATTTTGGATATTAGTAGAATCCTCATCTAAATTAGTCATATCTATCACTTTTTAGAATATCAAGAGTGTTGTTTCATTAGGTCATGATGTAAAATACTCCAAAGCATTGAGAAATGTATTCAATTAAACTATTTTCAATCATAATTTTCCATGTTTGTGGTCAATATTGAGTAAATTTTAAACCAGTGTATTTTAATACGCATATAGAGTCAAAATAAAATAACTTGCTCATAGAACAAATTCGGCAGTTATGTCATCGAAAATCATTGTTATGGACTTTTGCCATGACCGATCTTAGAATTAGATACAAGAATTCCATATTAGGTATTCTTTGGTCATTTTTAGAACCATTATCCATGTTGGCAGTATTATACTTTATCTTTAATTTTGTATTTCCATCCAAAATACCTCACTATCCATTATATCTTCTTCTAGGAATAATAATGTGGAATTTTTTCACGCGAAGTACTTCTTTTGGAATGCAAAGTATACAAGCAAGAAAAGGAATTGTAGTAACAATTTTTTTCCCAAAAATTACATTACCCGTAGCAGCAGTAATAACTTCCACATTAATGACGTGTTTTGAGTTATTAATTTTTGGTTTCTTTATGGTTTTGTTTCAATTTGTTCCGCCTATTACAATTTTATTATTTCCAATTTTTCTGTTCTTTGTATTTTTAATTAATGTGGGAATAGCATTACCTCTATCCATAGCAAGTATAAAGTACAAAGATATAGGATATATTTGGCAAGTTATAACGTATGCCGGTTTCTTTTTGACCCCAGTAATCTATAATCTTGATGTTTTCCCGAATCAAGTAGGAGAGATTTTATTAATAAATCCGATGGCCCAAATTATCAATATGTCACATGATGCAGTCATATATGGAATATCGCCACATGCGCAAGATTTAGCTTATACTGCACTTATATCAGTAACAATATTTTTTGCGGGTCTTGCAATATTTGCAAAGAATGAGAAAAATATATCTGATGAACTTTAGGAAATAACTATGAATGCAATAGAACTAACAAACGTGAGCAAGATTTACAAGATTAGAAGTGATAAACGAGATAGTATTTATGAACACATGTCTAAAATTAACAAGAGAAGAAGTTCTAAGGAGATAGTGGCACTTGATGACATTTCCCTCTCAGTAAAGATGGGAGAAATGGTTGGAATAATAGGTCACAATGGAAGTGGTAAAACTACACTTCTTAAGATCATCACACAGATCACATCTCCCACCAAAGGGAAGATTTTGATCAATGGAAGGGTAATACCATTTCTTCAACTAGGATCTGGTTTTCAGGGAGAGTTCAATGCTATAGATAATATTAGAATGCATGGAGTTATTTTGGGTTTAAAGAAAAAAGAGATCGAGTCAAAAATAGAGGAAGTGTTAAGATATTCAGAATTAGAAAGATTTGCCTATATTCCAGTAAAACATTATTCTACAGGTATGTTTGTAAGATTAGCGTTTGCTACGGCAATTCAGGTAGAACCGGATATTTTAGTTCTGGATGAAGTACTTGCAGTAGGAGATTTATCTTTCCAGAAAAAAAGTTATCAAACGTTTTTGTCCTTAAGAGGTAACGGTAAGACAATTGTATATGTATCACATAATTTATCAGAGGTAGAAAAATTATGCGACAAGGTGGCTTTATTGAATGATGGTAGACTAGAAGCCTTTGGAGAATCTAAAGAAGTAATCTCAAAATACAAAGATATCATAGAATCTTCAATCAATGACAAAGATATTTGGATTGTGGAAAAGATTACCGAATTTTACAAAACCATGTTAGGAAGAGAGCCCGATAAAGCAGGGTTAGTCGATTTTGTACTAAAGATCAAATCTGGTAAACTAGCAATAGAAGATGTTCCTGAGATAATAAAGAATTCACAAGAATATTCCGAAAAAACCCCATTTTGATTTCGAAAATAAAAAAATCAATTAAAGTTTCAATAACTTTTTTCAACTTGCCTATTGTAGTAGAAAATACATTGATCATAGTAGAATAAATGATATGGAAGAATTCCTCCATTAAAATTTAAGCCCATTTTTGCATCTAGTTCTTAATAAGGAGAAAAATACTTTTTTAACTCTTTATTAATACAAAAACCATGTTCTCGATATCATCATATCACAGGCATGTACTTGCTAGTCATATGTATCTAAATCTGAACTCTCATAGTGATGGAGAATATCAATGGAAATAACTACTCTATACAAATACTATCAAGAGCGACACAATAACAAATCACTTAGCGTTTTCTTAGTGTATTTCCTAAAATTAAAAATTGGAGAAATAACTGGAAAGATCTACAATGTTCAAAAAACAAATACTAGTTTTGAATCAAAAAATATTTCCTTGGGTGAAGAAATACTAGAAGAATCCATCCGAAGATATGTTGAGAAAACACCTGATGTTAATTTAATAGATTTGGATAAAAAATCAGGATTTGATAGAATAGGTTTAGGTTGCTTTATTACTCATGCTCTTTTTGGCAATTTGATTATAGTCACACAAAAAAATGGATCATTTTACTTTAAAACAAAAAAAGGACATGACTATAATCTGATTATAGATGTATTATCTATACCAAAGACTTCAGGTAAAATTTTTGTGGAAAAAACTATGATATCATCTTTTAAGATCAATACCCTGACCAAACATAGGATTTTTGTTAAAATTGATCCATCATTAATTCAAGGTATCACATCAAAGATTAGTATAGTTATAGACAAATGCTGGACTCCAAACTACCTAGATGATAAATTACCTGATTTTCCTGTGGGCATAGGCGTGTTAAGAATTTCGCTAGAGTAATTTTTTGGTCTGTATTTTTGTACAAAGACTCTCAAACTTGTCACATGTCATGTTTGCATCATAAAAATTTTTCAATTTTTCATACCCTTTTTGTCCCATTTGTTGTCTTAATGCGTCATCTTGTAATTTTTCAATTGAGTTATAAAGTTTTACAACATCTCCAAATGGAATCAGCATGCCGTTTACATTATCATCTATTACTTCACTGACAGACGGAATATTACATCCTATCACAGGCTTTTTGAATTTCCAAGCCTCAAGGTAAACAAGTCCTAGGGATTCACTTTGTGATGGCATTGCAAATACATCACATGAAAAAAAAGCATCCCATTTTACATCATCTGATACCACGCCAAGATTGTGTATATGTAAAAGAATACTCTCAGATTGTTTTTTAATATATTCATTAAATTCAACAGTGTTAGTTCCAAGTAAAACAAGATCGAATTTAGGTGATTTTGCCCATAGTTTTTTCAGAGCCTCTACTAGATGAATCACACCTTTTGCATAAGACATGGTACCTGCAAATAAAACTAAAACCGAATCTTGATCAATCTTCAGTTCATTTCGTAAATCTTTTCTTTGCCCATGATCATTCATATCAATCATTCCAGGGATGATGTGAATTTTTTCTTCAGAAATATTATGATCAAGTAGTGCCTGTTTTTCAACATTTGTCATTACTATAATAGCATCAGAATCATTTAGAATTGCCAATTTGGTTCCAGTAAAATAGTATTCCGGATATTGTAGGTGTAGAAATGGAATTACTACAAATGGGATTTTGTATTTTTTTGATGCAACAAACGCAGGGATCATATGGTCATATGGAAATGAGCTTGCAATCATGAGGTCAGTTTTATCCCTCATATCTAATAGATCATTCCACATCTGGGGGCAGAAAGGCCCAGGATATGATACTGATAGTGGATGTTGGATTAGATCATCAGATACTAGATGTGGTTGTAGAACATCAAATCTTTTTATGGAATATTTTTTGGTTTGTAGATCATTTGCAGTTTTTAATTTGTCATTCCAAAACGATTCAAGATTAATTGCATTAGAAGTATAAACCGTGATTTCATGTCTGGGGGTCAAGTAATCCATGAGCCTTTCAAGTATTTGTTCCGCTCCGCCCATAGCTGGAAAAAACCGTTGAATAACACATGCAATTTTCAAGTCAATACCTCTGAATGGTTTTGAAGAGTCATGGCCAATCCCGTGTGTATGTCAATACATGGTTTCCATCCAAGTTTTCTAATTTTACGAGTATTTGATACAAGGTTTTTCACATCTACTTTTCTTTTTAAAGATGGAATTGATTTTATTGTAAAGTTTTTCTTGGTTATATTTTGGATAATTTTACATACATCGTATATGGAGATACTTTCTCCAGTTCCTACATTGAATGTCTCAAATCCTTTTGATTTTCTTATTACTAATTCAATTGCTTTTATTACATCATCAATATATACAAAATCTCTTTTTGAACTTAAATTTCCAAGATTAATTTCCGTTTGAGATTTTAATTGAGTTATGATTCTGGATATTACCAAGTGTTGTGGGCTGTTTGCACCATAAACTGAAAATAATCTCAATATTGAAACATCCATTCCGTATGTTTTTGCATAAGATTCGCAACAAATTTCTCCAGCTAATTTACTTCCAGCATAGATAGATGTTGGATTTTTAGGATGGTCCTCTTTAATTGGGATTAGTTTTGGGATTCCATAGACGTGGCTAGTACTAACATAGATAAATTTACTATCTTTTTTTCTTGCAAATTCAAGCATTTTTTGAGTTCCCATTACATTTACTTCAAAACAGATACCAGGATTTAGTTGACAATATTGAACATCAGTTATTGCAGCTAAATGTACAACATCATGAATGTCTTCTTTAACGTCACTAACAGAGATACTACGTATGTCTTTTTTTATACATTTTTTAACGTAAGGATTTCTAATGATCTTATTAGAAACTCCAACAATGTTTGATTTCCTTGAAAGTTTGTTAACTAGATGTGATCCTATGAATCCCCCATATCCTGTAATTAGTATGTTATTCAAATAATTTGTAATCAATATAATAGGTTATATTTTATTGCCTCAGGAATCTTTTTAATATCAAATAGATTTTAACAACTAGGAGATTAAAATTAAAGTAGCACTCATTACAGGAATTACTGGACAAGATGGTGCATATCTAGCAAAATTTTTGTTAGGAAAAGGTTACAAGGTATTTGGCACTTATAGGAGGCTATCTACTCCAAACTTTTGGCGATTACATTATCTTGATGTATATGACAAGATAACACTCATTTCTGCTGATATAATGGATGCAAGATCAATTTCTGAAGCATTAAAAAAATCAAATCCTGATGAGATATACCACCTAGCAGCACAAAGTTTCGTTGGCGCATCATTTGATCAGCCTCTGTATACAAGTGACATCACCGGTTTTGGCACAGTAAGACTTCTTGAAGAGGTAAAAAAATACAACCAAGAGATCAAAATTTACCAGGCATCTTCAAGTGAAATGTATGGTAATGTTAAAACAAAACTAAAAAATGAGGATACTCCGTTTCATCCTTCAAGCCCCTATGCAATTGCCAAACTTTATAGCTATTGGATGATTAATTTGTATAGAGAAGCTTATGGAATACATGCATCCAATGGCATTCTGTTTAATCACGAGTCCCCTATACGAGGCTTGGAATTTGTTACAAGAAAGATATCAAATGGGGTAGCAAAAATCTCGCTTGGATTATCAGATAATCTGAAATTAGGAAATTTGGAAGCAAAAAGAGATTGGGGATATGCACCAGAGTATGTAGAAGGAATGTGGATGATATTGCAACAAAAGAGACCAAGTGATTATGTTTTGGCAACCAACGAATCACATACTGTAAAAGATTTAGTGGATGAAGCATGCAGAGTTGCAGGGGTTTCATCATCTAAAATAATATCATCAAAAGTAAACTTTCGCCCCTTTGATGTTTTAGATCTTAAAGGAGATTACTTGAAAGCAAAGAAAAAACTAGGATGGAAACCCAATACCACCTTCAAGAAATTGGTGAAAATAATGGTGGAAGAAGACATTATTAGATGGCAGAGATGGTTGAAGGGAGAACATTTTCCTTGGGATGCAGCAACATCGGGTGATGATTCTCATATAGTAATGAGAAATAAAACTCAATTCTAATAATGAAAAATGTGAAAACTACAAACCTAGTTGGTTATTTAGATAGTCTTTCCCAAAAATTATAAACCTCAGTTGGATAATGAAGCGAGTATTTTGGAAAAAGAAAATGAAGTCATTGATGTAAAAAAAATAATGAATTCTATAAGAACCAAGGCACAGTCTGGACAAATTAAACCAGATGTTCTAATGACTACAAACGCTACACGTAAAAATTATTTAGCTAAACTTGTAACAGAACGGGAAAAATCCTCTCAGTATGACGATGTGAAGAAATATCTCATTAGCGAAGAGGCGAAAGTATCTGTGAAAACTGAATGGCGAGAACTAGAACATAATCTTCATAAAGCAAACTTATCGGTTGAGATAAATCACGTAGAGCCAATTATGTCAGGAAGAAATAAGGCTATTCGCTGGTTGGCGTTAAAGATACGAAAAATCATTCAGTCTGAAATCCGATTTACATTGGATCCTATAATTAGAAAACAAATCCAACACAATGCTTATTCTGCAAAAACCCTGAACGAGGTTAGCAAAACTTTGAAACTTCATGAAGAATTAATCGATAATTACAAAAGTAATATTATAAAGAATTCATCTGAACTCTCAAACCAAAAGAACGAGCTCACTGGACTGAACAGCGAACTCTCAAACCAAAAGAACGAGCTCACTGGACTGAACAGCGAACTCTCAAACCAAAAGAACGAGCTCACTGGACTGAACAGCGAACTCTC
>JAGWGU010000005.1 GCA_028867275.1 Nitrososphaerota archaeon | reverse complement strand
GCGCAGGACTGCTAAGATTCTTCGAGGATGAGACAAAGGGTTACAAGTTAAAACCAGAGGTGGTGGTAGCAATACCGGCATCTTTGATTGGAATTTCGTGGATTCTAAAGTTCTTCTTCTCGCCATGACGGAAAGCTCAAACGACGTATCACGTATTCACAAACGGTATACTCTAACAACATTTACTCCAACATCACACTATGTTTCTCTTGCAATCTCTATTGCAGTTGCATGCGTGATAGCTGCTGTATCATACATTAATTATTTTAAATCAACTGACAACCTGTCGTTTGCAATTGTATCAATAGTTGCAGCACTTGTGGTAACACAGTTCATTGATCCTAAAATTCTCAAGACTGAATATTCAAAATCAATTCACATGTCTGCATTTGGAAATCTTTTGTGGCTTGTAACAATTCTGTGTGGAATTCTTTCTGCCTATGTGTTTTCAAAACCAGCTTTGTTGCCAATTTACATAACAGAGGGGATGTTCTTGTTTGCAAGTTTTCGTATTGCAATATTTACATCCGTGCTTGGAGCCAAGCTAAAGACTGCATGGATAGTATGTCTGCTGCAGCCGCTTGCAATGTTTCTTGCATTTGTACCAATAAACATGTGGGTTCCAATGTTGTCTGACCCAAGAGCAATTGAATATGGTATAGTGTTCTGTGTTCTTGGAAGCGTCTGGACTTTACTCAGTGATAGAATTGCAGGAAGTGGGAAATTATCAAGCACCCATGCATTCTTGCAGGCATATCTTGCAGCATGGACAAACGATGACCCAGTTCCAATGGAGTCTCTGATGGAGAAACGCTCCGAGCCATCAAAGGTCTCTACATTTCAAATTTTATTCAAGACAGCAAACAAAAACTGTAGACTGGTGATTCCTGACCTACATCCAGGACCGTTTCATCCGATAGGTGGAAGCAACATTCCATATTTGATATACAAAAATCTTGATTCATCTGCAATGGTTATGCACAGCATATCTGACCACTCACTAAATCTTCCGTCCAAGTCTCAAGTTGACCTATACATTACAAGTCTACAGCAAAACCAAAAGATACAGCAAGGCTCGACTAGCACCAAGCCTGTTACAATCCAAGTGAACAAGGCACGAACAACTGGTATGCTATTTGACAAGACTGCAGTCCTGATTCTCTCCCTGTCCCCACATGGAATGGAGGACATTCCGTATTACATCAAATCAGACCTAGAGCAGTACGGCAAGAACCGTGGATATGAGCGGGTGCTAATTGTTGACAGCCACAATGCGATGGGAAAAGAGATTGAAAAACTTGATGCAGACGATCTTCTAAATGCTGCCAAGTCGACTCTTGATACGCTGATAACAAAAGAGACTCTTCCACTTGAAGTTGGATATGCAAACTCGGAGAACTTGAATTTCCAGGCAGACGACTTGGGACCTGGAAAAGTTGCAATCATGTGCTTTAAGATAGGTGATGAAAAATTCTTTCTTGCATGGGCTGATGCAAACAACATGCTAAACGGATTGCGTGAAGAGATTGCAAACCATTTTTCAAAGAGTGGATTTAACTTTCTTGAAATCTGTACCTCTGATACACATTACAAGGCACGAACAGCCAAAAACAAGCATGGATATTTTGAGTTTGGCAGCCTCTCAAAAGCACATGATGTGATATCATGGTTTTCAGATCTTGCCAAAAAGGCAGAGCAGGCAGCATCGCCTACATCATATGAGCTATTGGAAAGTGAGACAAATGTCAAAGTGATGGGAGGAAACCAGCTTGAGCTCTATTCAAAGTCACTTGACAATGCAATGCGAATCACCCAAGCATTTCTTTTGATAACCACCGGATTTTTCATATATACTCTTCTCTAGCTCTGCATCTCTTCGAGGTTTCCGTAAAACTCGTCGCAGAATGAATCAAGCTGGTGGATTGGAATTATTGGCACTTTATCAATAAACTGGACACTGTGCTGATATAGTGTAACAATTGCAGGGATTGCGCCCTTGACTTTGTGTTTTGAGACAAACTGCTTGGTTCGAATTACTTGTTTTTTGACTGCCTCTTGAAGTGCTGACTGGGTCATGTTACTCCAGTGCTTACAATCAATCAGTATGGCAACATCTGACTTGATGCCTATCACGTCTATCTGTATCCTAGGGTTTTTCATAATTACATTTTTTGTTGTATCAAAATCTCGCTTTTCAAGGATCTCTGCTGCAAGTGACTCAAAGTCCTGCCACTCTAGCATGCGGGATATCTCATCAATTGGGGCACCCATGCTTATTGCAAGAATGCTTGTCTTTAGCTTGTCAGAATCATAGAACTGAACCTGGCTTTCCTCAAATCTTCCAATTCCATTTTGCATCAGGTTGTCAAGTATCTGCCTTGCCATATCTTCACTTGTCTGGGTTGCCATGCTAAAATCCTTGACGGACATTCCGCCTGGAATTATTCCGGGTATTCCTTTTACAAGAGTTGCAAGGTTCATCATGAGTACATGAAATTTCTTTAATAAAATACTATGCTACAAATCAATCTTAAATTTTTTAATTGTATGGGACCATTGGACCATGGTTAAATATAGTTCATTGAAAAATATATTCATGAAATTCATGCTAGTCTTGCTGCTAGCACTTTTTATTTTGGGACCTGCAATTGCATTTGGGGTAAAGGGGACAAATTTTGATCAAGTGCAGTTCATCCAATACTCTGATGACAATACCGCAGTAGAGGAAGTAAAAAATGGCCACCTTGACATTTACTATTCTGCAATTCCAGTTGACAGGCTTGATGACAAGTCAAGACAAAACTTGAATGTCTTCCAGTCTGCCGGGACAAGCTACAGTCTTTTGATAAACCCTGCAGTCTCTGAAGAATTTAATCCGTTTTCAATACAGCAGGTAAGGTTTGCGTTAAACTATCTGATAGACAGGGACCTCATAATAGATGAGGTCCTCAATGGGTATGGCACACCTATGATATCTGCATACAAGCCATATGATCCTGATTACCTTTCAATACTTGGAGAACTCCAGTCATTTAATTTCAAGCACAATCCAGCACTTGCAAACCAGATGATAACTGATGCACTTGAAAAAGCTGGAGCGCAAAAGACAGGCTCTACATGGTACTATAAATCCAAACCCATAACCATTATAATTTTTATTAGAAACGATGATCCTGTGAGGAAATCAATTGGAGAGATTCTTGCAGCGCAGCTGCAGCAAATGGGATTTACAGTGAAAAAAGACTATGGTGATTTGACCAAGGCATTTTCAACAGTATATGGCTCCAACCCGTCTGATCTGAAATGGAATATCTATACAGAAGGGTGGACAATAGGTGGATTTGTAAGATATGACTCTGTAATTACTGCACAAATGTACTCTCCGTGGTACTCAAACATGCCTGGATTTAACAATCCTGCATACTGGAATTTTCAGGACCATGACGTTGATTCTCTATCAAAGGCAATATTTTTTGGAAATTTTACATCATCTGAGCAGCGCTCTAGTCTGATAAACCAAGCAGTTGACAAGGGAATACATGACTCTGTTAGAATATTTCTTGCATGTAAGACTGACCAGTTTATTGCAAACAAAAAAGTTGGCGGCATCATAAACGACTTTGGTGCAGGGGTCACAAGCAGGTTCACACCAATAAATGCAAGGTCCGACTCTGATACCCTTACAATTGGAGTAAAAAAAATCTATCAGGGTGCATGGAATCCAATAGCTGGATTTGTGGACTCGGCAAGCCAGCAAATATGGGGGACAATAAGCGATCCTGGCAGCTTCAAGAACCCTTACACTGGATATACAATTCCTGTCCGGTCTGACTGGGTGGTTCATGCAAAAGGGCCACTTGACAAGCTTGACGTGCCACCTGATGCAATTCGATGGGATGCTGCAAAACAAAAGTGGGTCCAGGTGGGACAAGGGGCCAAGGCAACAAGCGAGGTTACATTTCATCTCAAGTTTGGAAACTGGCACAACAAGATGCCAATGGACATGAACGATGTCCTGTACGGAATTTATTTCATGTATCAGTGGGGTGCAGACCAGACAAATGGAACCATGACATTTGATTCTGAATACTCACCCAAGGCAAACCAGGCAGCAAAAACTCTCATCGGAGTGCGAGTCCTTGACAAGGATACAATTGAGGTATACCAAAACTATTGGCATTTTGACTCTGGTGAGATTGCAGACGCAGCACAGGTCTGGCCTGCCATGCCCTGGGAGATGATGTATTCAATGGAAAAAGCAGTAACTGATGGCAAGCTTGCATTTTCAAGATCTGATGCAGTAAGCAAAAATATTGGCTGGTTGTCATTGATAATTCCAGACGATGCAAAAATAATCAAGGCAAACCTGGACGAGTTTGCAAATGAAAAATCTGTACCGCCTGCACTTGCTTTTGTAAATAATTCTAGTTATTTTGATTCAAGGTACCAAGCCTCTGCATCATGGATTGGAGAGCATGGGCATGCCGTGATAAGCAACGGACCATACTATCTTGACAGCTATTCGCCTGATGCAAGAAAGATTGTAGTCAAGGCGTTTGATGATGCTACATATCCGTTTCCGGCTGGATATTGGAAAAAGTTTGAAGATATTAGCATGCCAAAGATTGAAAGCATCAATGTGCCAACAAGCGTATCTGCAGGTTCTAGTCTTGAGATTCCTGTGTCTGTAACTCCAAATGCTACGGTATACTATTACTTTACAAATCCGCAGGGAAAAATAATTGATGATGGCAAGCAGGTATCAAGGAATGGTTCTTTGACAATAACATTATCGCCCCAAAAGACGGCAAACCTCGAGCTTGGCTCAAATGACCTTCAGGTTTTTGTGGTCTCAGATGAGGCATACAAGCCAGACATGTATCACTCTAGCTTTCTTGTGACAAAAGGGAAAAACCAATTTCCTGTCGAGACTGTAATTCCAAATTCTTTGCTACTTGAAGAAAACTATGGGTATCTTCCAGGTGTTGTCATTCTTGCAGGCATTGCGGCTGCTGTTATATGGTATGTCTCAAAGAAGAGGAGAACAAAATAGATGGGATTTAAAAAATTCCTTGCCAAGCGTGCAATTACCATGTTTGGTGTATTGATGGCAACCCTTCTTCTTACAATAATTCTTGTTGGCTCTAACATGGATTCTATATCCAAACAGAGTGCTGCACTTGAGATTAGGCAACAAGTGACAAACAACAAGAACCTTCTTTCAAGCTTTAAGACAACTGAGCAGCTTGATTCGTACATTGAAAATCAAATAAAACAAAGAATTACAGCACTTGGGCTTGACCAGCCATGGTACTCGCCACAAAGAATTGGTTTGTCCATGTACAAAATTCTGACACTAGACTTTGGACATGCCAAATTTCTTACAAGCGACAGCGGCTCGTCTGATGTCAGGGATATAATACTTGAAAAACTACCAAGGACAATTCTTCTTTTCACAACAGCTACGGCAATTGTTTCTGTCCTTGGAATATTTCTTGGGACAGTTGCTGCAAGCAAGGTAAACTCTAAAATTGACAGGATAACATCTGGGCTTGCAATAATATCATCAAGCTTTCCTGTCTGGTGGATTGGAGTCTTGATGATCTTTGTCTTTGCATTTTTGTATCCTATATTTCCTGCAAGGGCTACACCTGATGTTTCCACATCAGACCCTGGATACTTGGGGTCTCTACTTTACCACATGGCACTTCCACTCATAACGCTTGTAATGATTGGGTTTGGCGCGTGGGCATACTTGGTAAGAAATTTCCTGGTTGGGGTGCTTCAGGAGGACTTTATCATGGCAAAAAGGGCTGCAGGAATTGATGAAAAGCGCATACTATACTCTCATGCACTAAAAAATGCTGCACCGCCAATAGTTACCATTCTTGCACTCAGTCTCTCTGGCTCGCTTGGAGGTGCAATAATTACAGAAGCTGTATTTGACTGGCCAGGAATGGGCAGGCTGTACTTTGAGGCAATAAGTGTCTTGGACCTTCCTGTGATAATTGGAGCGACATATGTGCTCACGGCATTCTTTCTTGTCAGTGTATTTGTGGCCGATGTTTTGTATGGATACTTTGATCCTAGGGTGCGAAGAGAATGAGTTTTTCAGCCAAAACAATATGGAAAGAATTTTCACACAGCAAGATTGGAATTGTGGGAATTGCGATACTTGTTATTCTTTTTTCAATGTCAATTGTTGCATTTGTGACAATCCCTCTTGACAACTTCAAGACATGGAACGATCCAGCAAGTTGGCTGCTGTATCCAAAATCTGCCCAGCCTGCATGGGTAAATTATTTCCAGTCTGAAAAAATTCCAGAGCACTTGATCCTAAAACCTATCAGCTCATCACAACAACTTGATTCGGTTTCTGTTCTTACGGACTCATTTGTAGTAAATTATCAATATGATGGGTTTCCAAGTGATTTTATCTACCAGTATACTGCCAAGTATTCAGGCTCTCCTCTTTTGCAGATGTCTGTGACAAGGCCTGATGGTATGATACTACAGCTTGTTTCAACCTCGTTGCCTTTTGCAAATGGTGATACCACATACAGCAGCATGATATTTTCAACGCAAGATGTGATTACAAAAAACATTGAAGATAAAAAAACCAAGTATGCATTTTCACTTGATGGAATGTCGTCTGAAAAAATTATATTCTCAAAACTTGATGAAAATACTATTCTAAAGGGTCCGTATGTCTTCCGGGTGCATCTGTATGATGTATCCGGGACACCTGTTCTTGCCAAATCAAACCTGATTATTGGGGGCAAAGTCTATGGGATCATGGGAACAGACGAGCTAAGAAGAGACCTATCAGTTGGGCTGCTCTGGGGTACCCCGCTTGCGCTCTTTATAGGAATAACCGTATCAATTGGCTCTGTGGTGTTTGGCCTTGTCTATGGGGTCTATGCTGGATACAAGGGAAGGTCAACAGACGAGGTGATGATGAGATTCAATGACATCATTTATGCAATGCCTGCACTTCCACTCTTGATTATTCTGGCAGTGACTATAGGAAACAGCATATTTCTGATAGTTGGATTCCTTGTCATATTTGGTTGGGTGGGAATTGCCAAGGTCTCACGAAGTATGGCGTTACAAATCAAGACATTACAATATGTAGAGGCTTCAAAACTTATGGGACAAAAAGATTACAAGATAATCTTCAAGCACATCTTACCGCAACTTCTTCCGTATGCATTTGCAAGCATTGCCATCTCAGTTCCGGGTGCAATCACTACTGAAGCAGGCCTGAGTTTTCTGGGTCTGGGCGATCCAACATTCCCAACCTGGGGTCAGATACTCCATGATGCAAGCTCTTACAGTGCTGCAGCCCGCGGTATGTGGTGGTGGATTCTTCCTCCTGGTATCATGATTGCAGTGACAGGGCTTGCGTTTGTGTTTATGGGACAAGCAATGGATAGTATTGTAAATCCAAAGCTGCGACAGCGTTGAATTTCTTGTGGGATTAGATCATTTGGCATATTGTGCCTGACAAGAAATCAAATTCCAATACTTGAGATTGGTCTCTACATTCTTATCTTTTTGTAGAAATACTTTTTCATAATCTCTGCTGACATGACATATGCTGTAATGATGACTCCAATTACTCCAAGAAACCACACTGGAGGTAACGCAAATTCGAATACTTTGCGAAATACAGTCAAAGGAAGCAGCAACGTTACAGCTATTACAACTATCGTGGAAATTATCAGATGTTTCCCTGGCCTGCTTTTGAAAAATGGCTTTCGGGTGCGAACCACTAATACAATAAGACATGCAGAAACAACTGACTCCAAAAACCATGCTGTTCTAAACTCTTCAATGGTTGCACCTATTGCCAAAAGTATTCCAAATGTAAGAAAATCAAAGATGGAACTTAGAATTCCAAATGACATCATGAATTTTCTGATGAATTTTATGTTCCAGCGATGCGGTTTACTTACCAACTCAGAATCTACATTATCTGTTGCTATTGTTGTCTCTGGAAGGTCAGTAAGCAGATTAGTAAGTAGAATCTGTTTTGGTAATAACGGAAGAAACGAAAGAAAAAGAGATATTCCTGCCATGCTAAACATATTTCCAAAATTTGCGCTGGTGGCCATGAATACATACTTTAAGGTGTTTGCAAATGTCCTTCGACCCTCTTTCACTCCTTCTACAAGAATGTCTAAATTTCTCTCTAATAGAACAATGTCTGCTGCCTCTTTTGCAACATCAACAGCATTATCTACTGAAATGCCAACGTCTGCAGCGTGAAGTGAAGGAGAATCATTTATTCCATCACCAATGAAACCCACAACATTGCCTGAAATTTTTAACGCCATTACTATGCGTTCTTTCTGGTTTGGTTCAACCTCTGAGAAAATATCGATGTTGTTTACTTGTTGGTATAATGCCTCATCACTTAGATGTCTAAGGTCTATGCCTGTGAGGATCTTAGGATTGGAAAGACCTACTTGACTGCCAAGATTTGATGCAACCAATCTATTATCTCCTGTTATAATTTTCAAAGAAATGCCAAGATCTTTTAGACTCTTTATCGTATTTGCAATTCCATCCTTTAACGGATCGTGTAGTACAAGAAAACCCAGAAATGTCATACTGGTTTCATCGGCCTTTGTTATGGTAATAAAATCAATTTCTTTGTAGGCAATACCTAAAACACGAAGGCCCTGTTGACTGAGCTCCTCAAACCGTTCAACTAATGATTCTTTTACTTGGCTTATCTCAATAATTCCTTGTGAGGTTTCTGCAAAAGAACAGGTAGGAAGAATGTTCAGTAAGGCACCTTTGCTAATCATGGTGTGTTTATTTTCTTTAGAAACAAGTATGGTCATTCTTTTGCGGTTAAAATCATAGGGAACTTCATCCGTCTTTGTGTAGTTACTAAGATCAAACTTCTGATGGTTTCTAATAGCTTCGTCTATTGGATTTGTAAAACCAGTCTCGTAAAATGCATTGAGATATGCATAAAATAATACTTTTTCATTTTCAATACAGTTTGTATCAAGAAATGATCTAATCTTGACCATGCCCTCTGTCAGAGTGCCTGTCTTATCTGAACAGAGAATGTTCATGCTACCAAAGTTCTCAATTGAGGTGAGTCGCTTGACAATGACCTTGCGAGTGGCCATGCGCCTTGCACCATGTGACAGATTCACACTGATTATGGCTGGAAGTAACTGTGGAGTAAGCCCCACAGCAAGCGCTAAAGCAAAAAGAAGTGATTCTAAAACAGGTCTTGAAAAATATACGTTGATTGCAAAGATGGCAATTACCAGTACCAGTGTTACTTGCATGAGAAAATAACCAAATCGCCTTATGCCGCGTTCAAACTCTGTCTCGGGAACACGGAGTCGCAACCTGGCAGAAATATTTCCAAATTCCGTCTCCTGCCCTGTCTTAACCACTAATGCTTTTCCGCTGCCACTGACAACAGATGTACCCATGAAGAGTGCATTGGTTCTTTTTGAGATTGGGGTGTCATGGGGAACTATTCCAGTTCTCTTTTCAACTGGATATGTTTCTCCTGTCAGTACCGCCTCGTTGACAAAGAGATCTTTTGATTCCAGAATGGAACAGTCTGCAGGTATTTTGCTACCTGCTGAAAGAATGATAATGTCTCCAGGTACAATATTTTCAGATGGGATCTCTTGTTGTTTTTTATCTCTGACTATTGTTACAGTAATGAGGATCATTGCAAGCAATCGCTTGATTGAGTTTGAAGCTTGATGTTCTTGCCAAAAGCCTAACAAGCTACTCAAAAATATGATTACAAATATTATTAGAGCATCAGTGGAATCAAGCAAAAATAATGAAAGACCAGCTGCAAAGAGGAGGATGAGTGTAATCGGACTTTTAAATTGCGAAAGGAAGAGAATGACACCTTTGGAACTTTTCTGTTTTTTCAACGAGTTGGGACCGTAATGCTGAAGTCTTGTTTCTGCCTCACTACTTGTAAGACCGTTTAAAGACGTGGCAAGTTTTTGAAGCAACTCTGATGTGGGAACCTGCCAAAACATTTCCACACTCTCATTTTGAAGCGTCATTTGATATGATTTCTCCTTTTACAATTTAACTCCATCATTTATTATGATGATGTTACAAAAACGGGTCAAAAAAAGACAAACAAAACTAGAAAATGCACTGTACAGAACATCCTACTTGATTCAAGTATTTTTTTTAACTAGCTACGACACTAGAGTTGAACTTGCGAATTGTCTTTATTGTGTCGTCTGAGAGCTTGATTGTATAGGCTGCAGCATTTGGATCAGTTGATTGGGCTAGGATCTCTGCAAACTGGGTCTTGTCCCTTCCTCTTTGGTACATTCCACCGGATTCTTTTATGCATAATGGAAACTTTTGCAACTTCAATCCGCTCTGGAACAAGTGTGAGATGAATTTTTTGTAATCTTCAGGCAGGTACCAGTCTGATTTTTTTTCATCACACAACATTATCCAAGTGTCAATTGTATTTTGGAATAGTGCTTTACTTCTGAGTTCTTCGAGGGTCATCTTGGTATGGTCTAAAAGTCTGCTCGCTTCATCTTGGAGCCACATCTTGGGCACATTCCGCCTTTGTATCTGTTGTTGCATGCAAGACAGATGTATTTGATACCTTGGTTCTGTCCAAAGAATCCTCCGCCTCCAACTCCCGCATCTGAGCCCATTCCACCCATGCGCTTGAGTGATCTGTTTCTTAGAACTAGTGGGAAGATGATAAACACAGCAAGTGCAATTGCTACTCCTGAAAATGGCGGCCAGCCAAGATAAGATGCAAGCAACTGTATGCCTATGCTAAACGCCAAAGAGCCAAAAAGGAATATGAGATAAGTCTTGTAATTTATCAACGATAGTGGTTACATCAAAAAGCTTATAAATTTTTGTCATGATTGCTCTGGACTTATGGTAGTCTCAAGTAGGTTGCCGTCACGATCGTAGGCAAAAATGTCACCGTCTTCATACGGTGCTTGTATGATTATTGATACAAAACCAAAGAAATTGTGCAGATCAGTAACTGAGGGCTTGGCAAGACCTGTTGGGTGAGAGTGGACTGTTCCAACATAACTTGTATCAAGTGGCAGAAAAGAGTGAGGAAACCCTGCAAATGTGGGACCTGTGTGGAAAAACGGGGGAATGACCAAACCCTCGACAAATATGTTGCCCTTTCTTGATTTTCCCCTAAGTATCAATATGCATTCATTTGGGTGGTTCATCTTGCAGTATGACAAAATTCCATCCCTGACGTCTTTTTTTATGGTCACAGTCCTCTGGCGCTTTTCTTTCTTGGAAAAGATCAACTGGAATTATTTTCATCTAGTCACTAATTAAGATGTGATGGTATCCCTTGTATTACTTGAGCAAGACTTTGATATTTGCCAGCCTTGCAAGGCCTGACTCTAGATCTGATATGCTTTTTGAAAGGGAATGGTTGCTGTCCTTTACCTCCTCCTCTAGTTTCTTTTTGGTAGATTCAATATTTGAAATATCTGACCTTGTTTTTTCAAGTTCATGTTCTTTTGACTCGAGTGATTTTATGTCAAAGACTTTCAGGTCTTTTTCAAGTGCTGATGCTTTGTTAGAGTATGATTCCTTGAGTGAAATGAATTCGTCAAGCCGTGATATTGTTTCCTGAATCTGCTCCAGTGACTTGTCCGTGTCCTTGACAGATATGGAACCGGAGACCACGGATTTTTCCACGGCTTCAAGTATCTGTATTATGTCAGCCTTGTTATGTGGGGAAATGATGTCGTATGGATTTGCAACAAGGTCGTCCATCATCTTTCTTACTGGCTTTTCAAACGATGAGATGTAGCTGTACCTTCCAAGGGGCCTTGAGATCTTTGAAAACTGCAAGTCTATGATGTTTTTTACCTCTGACTTTTCAGATGACATGGAATCTACCCTGTGTTTTATCTCAAGAAACTTGACATGACCGCTGCTTGATTTTAAATCATGGATCTGTCTTTCAAGAGTTGTAATGGTATCTTTTAGGGTTTGAATCTCTGATTCTATTTCTGATATCCTTTCATTTTTCTGTGTTATGGCATTTCTGTACTCTGAAATCTTTTGACCTATCTCTATGATGGTTTTACTGTCTGCACGAAAGTTTTCTACGATATTAATTGATGATTGTAACTGGTTCCTGCTTTTTGCTACTTTGGCAATCTCGTCTTTGAGGTTGTCTGCATATTTTTTTGCAAAGATGTGGATTATTCTTGAATTCAATCCCAATACATCGCCTATTTTTTTTAGCATCTGGCTTATCTCCAAGTTGAGTGCAACTGCTTGGTCATACTTGGCAGCACTTGTGAGATTAGTTGATGTCTCTTTTTTGATGGTTGATACAATTGCATCCTTGCCGCGCTTTACTATGACTCCAAGATTTCTGTCAACATCATCTAGTTTTAGGTCGTCTGATTCAAGATGCAAAATAAGGTCGCGAATCTTTTTTCTGTGTGTTTCCACCTCTTCTTTTGTTGTCTTTGCAATGCTTATTGTATCTGCAACCTGTGGAGCCTCTATGTCGTGTAGCATGCCAGGTATGTCCTCAAGTGATATTGTCTTCTTACTCTGAACTGGTACAGTGGGCTGTTCATGTGTTTTTTTCTTGCCAAAGCCAAAAACCATTTTTCTTGATCATTTGTTGTGATATTGTAACAACATTAAATATTATGCAGAATCCCATCTTGATACCATGAGTGACATACGGCTTGTCATGATAGGTGCAGTGATAATATTTGCAGGCTTTGTGGTTGGAGGCATTGCAAACTCTGGCTATTCCCAGTATGCCATCCAGACACAAAACTTTGACGACTGTTTTGATTATTCTACAGGAGTGGCAGTTCATGTCAAATGTTCTGAGAAGAACTATGATTACATGCTATACCTAGTGCTTACACTTGGCCTGTTAGGTGCCGGGGGTGTGGTGATATACAAGGGAATACGTGGCAAGTGGGACCATGACGTAAAAGGCAATGAAATGGTTGGGCCGAAAAATCCTTGATTCTATTTTATTACCTGCATTTTGACAAGATGTCCTATTGCATTTAAGAATTCGTCATCTGACGTGTTTCACTTTCAGCTAGTCATTTTTGTTCAAGCGATTTTATGTCAATTACAAACCTGTACCTGACATCGCTGTTGAGTACACGCTTGTAGGCCTCGTTTACCTTTTGAATTGGAATCAGTTCTATCTCGCTTGCAATGTTGTTCTTGCCGCAAAAGTCAAGCATCTCTTGTGTTTCCTTGATTCCTCCGATGAGTGAGCCTGCAAGGCTGCGCCTGCCAGCAACAAGTGGGAACGAGCCAACAGGTGTCTGCTTTTCTGGGATGCCGACAACTACCATGGAACCATCTAGTGCTAAAAGCTCAAGGTACTGGTTCCAGTCAAGCTCGGCAGATACTGTATTGATTATCAAGTCAAAATACCCTTTGAGTTTTTCAAATGTTGCGGGATCTGATGTGGCATAAAAGTAGTCAGCTCCAAGCTTTTTTCCATCCTCTTGTTTTTTGAGCGAGTGACTAAGAACCGTGACCTCTGCGCCAAGTGCATGTGCAATCTTTACTCCCATGTGGCCTATTCCTCCAAGGCCAATGATTGCAACTTTTTTTCCTGGGCCTGCCTTCCAGTGTCTTAGTGGTGAGTAGAGTGTTATTCCAGCGCATAAAAGAGGTGCAGTCTTGTCAAGAGGCAAGGTATCTGGAATTTTTAATACGTAATTTTCGTCTACGACAATCTTGTTAGAGTATCCTCCCTGGGTTGGAGTGCCATCTTTTTCAGTTCCGTTATAAGTTGTAACCATTCCGCCTGTGCAGTACTGTTCCAAGTTTTTCTTGCAGGGCTCACACTTGCGGCACGAGTTTACAAAACAACCTACTCCTACCCTGTCACCTGTCTTGTACCGTGTTACCTTGGGTCCTGTCTTTGATACAATCCCTGTTATTTCATGTCCTGGAACCATTGGGAATGTGGATCCGCCCCACTCGTCACCGACCTGGTGTATGTCAGTGTGACATATTCCACAGTATTGTATGTCTACTACAATGTCATTGTCCCCTGGCTCTCGCCTTTCAAATGAAAACGGTGCCAATGTTGCCTTGGCACTCTGTGCTGCATATCCTTGTACTTTCATGATATTACCTGGATGATGGCATTAGGGTTTGATTGTATATAATCATCTCCTAACTGGAATGGTTGGACTGGGATAGAGTCTGGTTATTCTAGTTCTCACATTTGATAATCAACCTTTTATTTAAAAGCGCATTTGATTATCCAAATTCCATAATTTTGAATCACGAGAATAAGAGATCAGCAAGAGATTATGGACATGATGATTCTGAATGGGGTCTTAAAGACAACTCTGAAGAGATGGAATGGGATGAACATTACAGGACAAGAAACAGGAAATGGGCAGATGAATCAAATGATGATGAACACGAGTGATTTGTACTGTATACAAGGTGGGTGGAATTGACTAGAAAATGTGCCACCTGCGGTAAGGTGCTTGAAGAACCGCAAGCTACCCATTGCTCTGACGCATGTCTTCACAAGAGCATAGAAAAAAGCAAACCCTTTGATCCGAAAATGGCTAAGCGAAAAACGATCTAGTTTCTAATTACATCTGTAAACATGTTTTGATTATTTTCTGATCTGTCGTGCGTATTAATCATGACCACCCGCCTAGATTCTATCCAGACGGGGGAGTGTGGTCATGTTTATGCCAGAGATTGCTGGAGATTCACGATGGATTATAATTTCATAATGATCATAAAAGCACGATCCTGTTTATCAAACGTGATAATCAGAATTTTGTCTTGACTTACTTGAACCACTGCTCAAGGTTCTGACTCTTTTTCTCAAGCGCTTTCTTTAACCTGTTTAACGAAGTGTCAACTCTGTCCAGTGAAAAGCTCCTCTCCTTTGTAAGATAACTTACAATTCCAGGGTAATCCACATCTCCAAACTTTATCTCTGATACCTCTGCCACCTTTGGATTCAAGAAAATGTCACGTATCTGCTTGTAATCAATCTCTCCTAGTTTTTCCTGGATCTGGGAGACATTTTCCAAGCTACCATTGTCCTTTATCATTTTTAATGCAGTCTTGGGACCTATTCTCTCAAATCCATCTGGATTGAAATCCGTGCCTATGAGTATTCCAATGTCGACTAGCTGCTCCCTTGTAACCCCAAGTGAAGATAATGTCTTGTCAAGCTGGATGACTTCTGGCTCTATCTCTATTGTGGTGTTTCTGTTTGGCAGCTTTCTTTTTCCACTGTTTGTAAAGTTTCTGACAAGCCTTTTTGCGCCAAACAATAACGAATCAAAGTCTTGGCTTGCAGATGCATATGCTTTTCCTGTTGTGGTAAGATATGCTGCAGTTGCCTCTCCCTCTGATGGTGCCTGGATGGATGGTATCCCAAATAGGTCAAGGAATTTTTTTGACTCTTCTACCATGTCGTCTCGCAGAACTGATGTCTGCTGTGCAAACTTTTTTGCTTCAGCATATTTTCCTTCGCTTATTGCTTTTTCATATTTTATCGTGGCATCTTTTTTTACCTGCTTTCTTCTTTGAATCTCTGCAGACTTTAGTGATGGAGGTTTTCCGTCAAACACATAAACTGGTTTTATTCCAAGGGACAAGAAGTTGATGTTTCTATAAAACAGGCCGCTGATGTGGCTTGTTATTTTTCCGTTATAGTCAGTCAGTGGAAGCCCGTCAGGTCCACGTATGATTGACAAAAACTGGTAAATTGCATTGTATGCATCAATTGCTACAATCTTTGATGTAAATGATTCAAGGTTTGTTCTCTCTCTTACACAAAGCTGTTTTAGATCTAGGCCCATCTTTCTCTGCTTTACATGTTAAATGCTTGACTTCTTATTTCTTTTTTACAGCAGACTTTTCCCAGCCTTTTTCTATAATTTCTTCGTAGATGTTTGAGAGCTTGGGAATTGCCTCGCCTTTTTCTGCTGCAATTTTTACTTTGTCTCTATAGTACAGTTCTATTGCCTTTGCAGTCTTGTCATCAATTGTTATTGAAACTCGGGTCTTTGCCAACTGGTACCACTTGTGGTATTGGTAACTATCAATAATAAACTATACACTATCAATTTTTTTCTGTTTGTGGTACAATTACAAAGCCTTCCTTTGTGGTTGTCATTCTCACGGGAGTGTCTTCTGGGAGTCCAAGGTGAACCAAGATCATGCCTACTGTGATATCATCTGGAAGTACATGCTTTTTGCCTGCAAATTCAATCGAGACTGTCTTTTTTGTGATTGCCTCCATTTGATGTCTATATAATCAATTGTCTACTTTATATCCTTTATTATATATTTGATCTACTGATCAGTTACATTGTCATGTTATTTATGTGCCAAAACCAGATTCTCTGACAGGTGCCAGGTTAGCCAAGTGGTACGGCGACCGCCTCGAGATCAAAAACAAGGTAGCGGTTGTGCTTTCAGCACTCAGGGGTTCGAATCCCTTACCTGGCGCCTTTTGTTTTTCATTTAAAAATTGCAGAAATTCGTTCCTAAATTTTACTTGAAAGTTGGAGATTCGAACATACTGTCAGACACCCCAATAGAGAACCTAACACTAAAACCTGAAATCAAGAGATAGACATTAAAAATATTTTCAGACTAAAATCCATGATTCGAAAATGATTTTTCAATTAAACATATCTCATCTACGCTGCAATAGATCGTTGAATTTTTTCATTATCGTTAAATATTTCAAATTGAATTTTTTCAGGTATTACTAAATCATCAGTACGGAGATCATTTGGAATTATTCTACTCATTCTAGTTTGAACATTATTCATAAAATAAAAACAATCATCATGAAATGTTGGCGAAGTTAGTATTACCCCAATAGATTCAAAATATCTAAACTCATAGTGATACCATAATAAAAGAATTAGACGTGGAAACCTGTCAATGCGGTTAATAGGTAATTATTGAATTTGATTTAATTGAACCCTATTACAACTAAATCATCTGGGAAAATAAAACATAACTGCAACACCAACCAACACAACTACTGAACCAATGATCTCAAACCTATCTGGTTTTTTCTTGTCTATCCAATATCCCCACAGTATGGATGAAATAATGAATATCCCACCATAAGCTGCATACACTCTGCCAAAATTTGCAGGTTGAAACGTGGGTATGATTCCATAAGAAAAAAGTATCAAGCCCCCAACCAAACCAAAAATCTTACCCTTGTGTTCCCTAATACATTTCCATACTAGATAGCCTCCTCCTATCTCAAGCAATGATGCAAAAAAGAATAGACCAAGAGTTTTGATTATGATTTCGACCAAACAGTTTCTCCTTTTCTTGGATAATAGAAAATAATCAGCATTCCAATTACCGCAATAACAGATCCAATGACATCATAGATGTCTGGCCTTATTCCATCAATTAACCATCCCCAAAACACAGACATCACAATGAAAACCCCTCCGTAAGCTGCGTAAATCCTATGGAAATGAGATTTTTGAAATGTGGGAACTATCCCGTATAGGAATAAGATAAAACCGCCAATACCGCCTACCCACCAGCTAAAATCATCTCTTAACCATAACCATACAAGATACCCACCACCAATTTCACATAATCCAGCAGCAAAGAACAAGAAGATCGATGTCAAAAGTTCCTTTGTGTTCATTGCAAATTATAAAAACTTGAGACTATTATTGTTGGTATGTTTCCTCTATTTCATAAATCTGCTTAACTTCTTTTTTCGTTTTGAATAAATGTAATTCCTGTTACCTGCCTTAACACCATTAACTTATATCTATAACCTTGAACGTTGAACAAAGTCAAATTACAAGATACATGATATAAATAAAAAGTTAGATACGGTGATCGCTAAAACAGTTATGGTGGCAACCCCCGGACCCGCTACATCTGTTTTCACTGGCCATTGGTTAGGACATGTCAGAATTGTAACGAAAGCAAAAAGGACTATAGGCAAACCTACTTGAGATATCTTTTGTATTCCTTGATGTATCTCTTAGCAAACCACTGGAGAAATATTCTGTCTTCCTTTTTCATCTGAGACCTCTCAAGCGAGTTGTAATAGCTGTTTCTTCCCTCGTATGGAATGTCCATCATTGGATAATCTTTCTTGTTCAGTATGAAGTTCATGATTAGTCTTGATACTCTGCCGTTTCCATCACCGAAGGGATGTATCGTCACGAATTTCAAATGTGTAACTGCCGCAAGTTCCACTGGATGCAGTTTGTTTTTGTTCTTGTTGTACCACTCGATGAATTCTGTCAGCATGGGAAAGACTTCAACTGGTGATGGTGGCATGAACTTGCTTCCACCTATTGCTACCTGGTACTTTCTGATCTTTCCAGCAATGTCTTTTTTTGTCTGATGGAAGAGTTTCCAGTGCCAGTCCAGAATCATTTGTAGTGAAAGATCCTTTTTCTCTTTTAGAATTTCATAAAAAAGATCCCTGTGTGCCTCGGCCTCTTTTACATCCCTTAGGGGTTTGTTTGTTGGCGTGATTCCTCTTTCGAGTAGGTCAGCAGTCTCCCTCCTAGTGAGTGTCGAGCCCTCGATTTTTTGTGTGTCATAGGTGAACCTAGTGACAAACGTCTGCAATTCCTTCTCCCTGACAGACTTTGGTATTGTTCTCTGTTCCTTGGAAAAGTTCTTCTTGATCTTGTCTGCGTCAGAGTACCACTTCTCCTTGTAGATGTCATCTAGGAACTTTGTCTTGATCTCCTCGATGTTCTTTGGAATCTTGTTTCCAAGATAGAGTTCCTTCTTCTGGACCTTCTTACCTTCCCTGTAGCTGTGCTCCAGATAGTAGTATGTCTGTCCCTTTACAGTTTTCTTTCTTATTGCAGCCATGAAAGTAGTTACCCCTACATATTTATATAATTATCATTTTTATTCAAAATGTAGGGATAACCAACTACATGAGTTCTGGTAAAATCTATCATTGGAAAAACACAAGATAAATTCCAAAACAGGCCGCCTTTATATGGAAAAATGTGAGGGTGTCAAACTTTTTACGCCAAGTACTTACCTGGCGCTGTAATTTTTTATTGTAAATTTCGTGAAATTTCGTTCGTAATTTTTGTTGAAAGTCAGAGATTCAGACTAAATGTTTGGTAATCCATTAGGGCGTAAAAATGAAAAAATGAAAAACCGAATCTTGATGGAGTTGTATCACATTTAGGACAAGAACATAACCGCGACTTGAAAATCAATTATCATACTTGAGAATCGTAGTGTTGTTATTTTTATCATGGTATCAAAAACAAGCGTTGCACAAAAATAAAAGAATTCTCCTGACGTTGACATTAATCTTGATGCTACTCTTACCTAGTGTGGTTATGCCAATAAAACCAGTGTTAGGAGTAGGCCAATCACAATACCTGCTGTACAAAAATGCCAATTATGGATTTTCAATAGAATATCCTGCTACTTGGTATCATGAGGATCTGACTGCAACTGCTGGAAACCTCTCACCTGTAGCATATTTTGCACCAGATTCAAAGACAACAAATACGTGGCTTTCAGTTAATTATCAAAAAGACAGTACTGCTCTTCGTGGGCTTTCTGGCCAACAAATTTTAAACACCTTAACAGCTACCATGCAACATAACTGCCAGCAATATTCACTAAGATCAAACGGCTTTACATGTTCAAATCCTCAATTCAAATCAAATGTTGAGACCTATCGCGGCTTGCCTTCATATGAGGTATTAAACACGTGGACTAAAACATTACCTGATGGTTCTACACTTGACATGATTTCAATATGGGCAGTAGTTCCAGTCCAAAACGATCTTTATGCCATCGTGATGAGACTATCAACTGAGGCAGCGAGTGTTTATCAGAGCGAATTAACTCACATGCTATCATCGTTTGATGTATACAGCGTTCCAGAAGAACCTGTCACACCGAAAACTGATTATTCAAACTTTGGACTGCAAAAAGGAGAATCGATTTCATACCGCTATTCTATGTCAGTACAGGCATCTGATATGGAGACACAACAAACAGTCACTAATGTGATGCTTCAATCTCTTGCAAAACAAATCGGCAACGTCACACTGAATTCAATTGATGATGTACAATGGATCAAGTACACTGTAACAAATGTTTCCTCGACAAATATATTGTTCAATGAAGAAACAAAGGTCAGGAATCTAGAAGTTTTTCAAAATCAAAGAGATATAAAATATCTCCAAGGAACGGCAATTCCAATAACTTCCAAGGTAGGTGATTCATTTGACATATTCTCATCAGGAGCAGGCGCTATGTTGCAAGGAACAGTCAACAAAATAACGACAATAAATCTGGGAAACACAGACATTCCAGTCTTTGAACTGTCGGGCTCGACAAGAAATGTTTCTCAAGATGGGGCAACTGTTACTACGTTGAATGCTACAGCTCATTACGACAAGAAAACAGGATTAATGTTAGATGGATTAGTTGACATGAAAATAGTAGGTGCAAAATATCTCAAGATGCACTATGAAGTAAAAACGATTGACTGGTCCGAACTTGGCAAGTCCGGTGTGCAGCCTAGTCAAGCCACAGCAATTCCAGGTTGGATTAAGAACACTGCAAAATGGTGGGCACAAGGTCAAGTCACAGATTCTGATTTTATCACTGGAATCCAGTACATGATACAGCAAGGCCTAATCAAAATACCTACAACAACGTCTGTTGCAAAACAATCTCAAGGTATACCCTCATGGATTAAGAATACTGCCAAGTGGTGGGCAGATGGTACTGTTGCTGACTCTGACTTTATCAAAAGTGTACAATATCTGGTTCAAACTGGTGTCATAGTTACCCAAACTGCTGACCAAGCACAGGGAGCCGTAACTGATCAACAGGGGATAGCAACTTTTCAAATATCTGGTCAGAATGTGCAATTTAGCTTTGTTGACGATACTACAGGACAACCACTCTCTGGAGTTGATGTAGTCTTTGCTTTAGATCCAAAAACTCAATCGGTGGGTACATTACTGGTTATAGATCCTAACAAACATTATCCTTTACAAATAATTGTGCTAACAGGAAGTGTACCAAGTTCTAATGTAGCTACATCTTGGGAAAATTATGGTATACCGAATGCTTCTGCTGAAACTAAAAGTAACATTGTGGTTAAAGTTCTAAGTGATCCTAGAACAGTAGGAAGTTTAATGTTGGTAACCTTTTTGCCTGGGGTTGGTGCTGTAGCTGGTGACATTGTGAATAACCTCTATGAGGGTGTTGCTTTAGCTGCAAAATATGCAGACAAAAGAGGGTGGCTACCTGTAAGTAGTTATTTAGAAAATCACGGATACATGACAGGAACTACAACTCTTGATAAAGCTAAAGAAGAGATTCATGAAGAAACAATAAAAGGATCTGTTAGGGATGCCATCTTTCTAACCGGTGGTTCTGTCACAGGATATGCGAGCCATGCCATCAAGGGAGCTACAGTCGGTACAACTATCAATACTGCAACCACAATCATGGATATTTCTACCGTATCAGGATGTAATCCACAAACGGAGGAAATAAAATGGGTGCAGATTGGTTTTACTCGCATTTATTCTTGCACAACCAACAAAGCATTTGGTTTGTTAAGGTACGACCCTCCAACCGAGACTAATCACATATCACTTGAACTTCTAAGCAAAGCAAACCCAGGATTTGGCGAAAGGATTCAAACAGAAAAAGGCCAACCTGTTCCAGTTCCAGCTGATAATTATAACGTGCAAATATCGGCTCCTGGCAAAACTCCTAAAACAGAGGATGTTACAGTTCTTCCACAACAGACATCAACTATACAATCAGTCCTTCAACCAATCCCCAGCAACAACGTGGCTGTAGAACCAATTGCAATTCATGTCAGTAGTGGGTCATGCACCGTGAATGAATATTGTGATGTTCTGATAGCAACTGCAAGTGGTGGCTTGGCACCTTATCATTTCCAATCTGATACGTTTCGAAATGGGACTCCTCCATTTGGAATGACTATTGGCATTTACGGACACAGCACTGGAACACCTACTAGAGAAGGTTCGTATGATTTTGGAGTTTGTGTAGTAGATACTGCAGGTAAATCTGATTGCAGCACAGCTACAATTACAGTCAATCCAAGTAAAAAAACAGCCGGGGATCTAACCGGTCATTGGAGTGGTACATTCAATCTTGTAGATGTTTACTCTGGAATTACTTGCAAATTTCAGAGTACTTTTGAAGCAGAGATAACCCAAAGTGGGAATGCTCTAACTGGAACAGTTTCATATGCACCCGCAAGTTCTGAATCTACATTGGCAGGAAGTACTACCCCCATCCATTGCAGTTTTGGAGGATTGACATATTCTTTGAGCGGGTCTGTTAGTTCATCATCGTTTACCGTAACTAGCTCAGATGGAGAATTAAATGCAAGAGGAATCTTCACAAGCAGCACTATACAAGGAACTTTTACAGCCTGTGGTGCAGAGGGTTGTGATAATGGAAGCTTTCAAGGCAGTAAGCGCTAAACTCCTGCTGTGATCAAGTTTGACTATTGACATATTTTTCACAAAAATAGCCCAAAATACGACCAAGATGAAAACAACGTTGCTGCTGCAGGAGACTATGTACAAGCAATGCTTGGATTTTTGCTGTTTTCACATCATCTATACAAGTACATCAAAACTAGCGAAGGTAAGAAGATCAGGGCTTAGACAAATGTTTGTCAATATGGAGCAATTTCCCAGTAGTGATTATCAATATTAGAAATCGTATGTTATTCTTATATCAAATTTAACGAAATGAGAAAACATGTTACAAAATAGATTCAAGAAAATTCTCGTACCATTAGACGGTTCATTAAATTCCATAAGAGGATTAAATGAGGCAATATCTCTTGCAAGACAAAGTGGTGCTATAATGACAGGCGTCTATGTTATGCCAAATTTCTCACCAAAAGTAGCTCGGATACTCAAATCTTACAGGATGGGATTGATAAAGAATGCACAAAAAATTATGTTACATGCAAGAACCAGTACGGGAAGACATGGTATAGTCTTTAATGAAAAGGTTGCCGTGTCAGGAGATGTAGTAAAGACAATAGTCGGATTTGCAAAATCAAGAAAATTCGACATCATCGTGATGGGCTCAAGAGGAGAGGGTTCCCCTCGCGCAGAATATCTGGGGAGTGTCGCAAATGGCGTACTTCATGAATCTAAAATACCAGTTCTTATTGTAAAATAGTCTTTTAGATCTGAAAAGAACTTGCTTCCAAATCTGGAAAAAACATAAGTTGATTCCATCAATTGATTTGATAATCTAAAGAATACTCTTATCCAAGTACGGGTTTTTTATTTTATGACAGAATATGAAGGACTTCGAACAGCTGACATAATTGTTGAAGGTCTACTCCAATGGGGTGTAGAGGTAATTTTTGGATTGCCTGGGGATGGAATCAACGGAGTAATTGAAGCATTAAGGCGTCGTCAAAATGAGATAAAATTCATTCTAGTAAGACACGAAGAATCCGCTGCCTTTATGGCATGTGCATATGCCAAATATACCGGCAAGCTCGGAGTTTGTATAGCTACATCAGGACCCGGTGCAACTCATCTGCTAACTGGATTGTATGACGCAAAAGCAGATGGTGCCCCAGTACTTGCAATCACTGGAAACACATATTCTGATGTGATGGGAACAAAATATGCACAAGACGTCAATCTGTTGCAATTATTTTCAGATGTTACAGTTTACAACAATATG
The DNA here is from genome assembly GCA_028867275.1 of Nitrososphaerota archaeon. Classification (GTDB taxonomy): domain Archaea; phylum Thermoproteota; class Nitrososphaeria; order Nitrososphaerales; family Nitrosopumilaceae; genus Nitrosotalea. The sequence goes on along the minus strand of JAGWGU010000005.1, from coordinate 30,026 downwards.
ATCAATAGTCCAGAACACGCAGAATCTGTAATTGATATTGCATGTCGAAGTGCACTGACACTAAGAGGCGTAAGTCACATAACCATTCCAATAGATACACAAGAGAGAAAACTTGAAGGTAAATACACAAGACATAATGTCGGGGGTCATACAGCTCATCTTCTTTCTCCAACAACAGCGGCAAGGATTCCTGACACGATCTTACTTGAAAAGGCAGCAGAAATTTTAAACGCGGGTAACAAAATAGTTTTGTTAGTAGGACAAGGAGCCCTTGGTGCAGGAGATGAAGTAATCGAAGTTGCAAAGAAACTTTCGGCTCCCGTAGTCAAAGCACTTCTTGGCAAGGCAGTCATACCTGACAATGATCCGTATAGCATAGGAGGTCTCGGGTTACTAGGGACTGAACCTGCAAGTGATGCAATGGCTGAAGCAGACACCTTGTTGATGATTGGAACATCTTTTCCGTATATGGAATACCTCCCAAAACCCGGGAACGCAAGAGGAGTTCAGATCGACTTGTTCTCTGAAAGAATTGGACTGAGATATCCAGTAGATGTTGGCCTTGTCGGAGATGCAAGACTTACTCTTGACAAGTTGTTGCCATTATTACATCAAAAGGATGACAAATTTCTAAAATCAAAACAGGAATCCATGAAGAAATGGAACAGTCTAATGCATTCTTCTGATCCATTGGCAAAACCAATAAAACCGCAGCTAATTGCAGCTGCAGTCTCAGAGGAATTAGAAAATAATGCAATAATTTCAGTAGATAGTGGAACTAACACTATCTGGGCGGCGCGTCATATTGATATCAGAAAAGGCATGAAGTTCTCCCTCTCTGGAACCCTTGCTACAATGGCATGTGGCTTGCCATATGCAATAGCAGCTCAAATTGCATTTCCAGATAGACAGTCCATAGCTTTCGTAGGAGATGGCGGATTTACAATGCTGATGGGAGAATTTGCTACGGCTGTAAAATACAATCTCCCGATAAAAGTTATCATAATAAAAAATGACATTCTTGGAATGATTAGGTGGGAACAGCTAGCATTTCTTGGGAATCCAGAATACGGAGTAGAATTTTCTCCAATAGATTTTGTCAAGTTTGCAGAAGCATGCGGTGGAAAAGGATATTCAATCAAAGAACCCCATGAGATTAAAAAAGTGATGCATGAAGCAATGGCACAAGATGTACCTACTATCATAGAGGCATATGTAGATCCCTTTGAGCCTCCCATGCCGCCAAAAGTAGATATCGCATTAGTAAGCAAGATGGCAGAATCTTTTGCAAAAGGAGAACCGTATGCAAAGAGAATAGGACTGACAATCTTTAGGAATCAAATACATGAAGTATTAAGAAAGATTCATCCTGATGACCCAAAAGACAGTTAGGGTGACCTAAAATTGTCAGCGTTTAAATGAGAAAAACGACCTATTAGAGTCCCTGATTTTATAATGATTTACCAAGATATCAGAGAATGTACAAATGAAAACTGTACCAAAGGTTCAGTTGTAAATGATGACCAGAGTGGAGAGATCTTGTGTTCTGGCTGTGGTTTGGTACTAGTTGAGAAGACTACAGTTTCAGGTCAAGAACATCAGACATTTACTAGCGAAGAGTATTTTGAAAAGTCCAGGACTGGTTCCAAAACTTCGCTTGCAATAAACGATATGGGTTTGTCAACAATTATCGGGAAAACGAACAGGGATGCTTCTGGATGCTCCATATCTGGTGGCATGAAGCAAACATTTGACAGATTGAGAATGTGGGATAGTAGAAGTAAATCAAAATCCTCTAAAACAAGTATGAGGTCTGCGTTTATTCTAATTGATACAGTACAAACAAAGCTTGCCATGCCAGATGCAGTAATTGAAAAAGCAGCTTATCTATACAGAAAGGTAAAAGCCAAAAAAGCAAGAGGGTGGGGAATTGATTGTCTGGCATTAGCTTCATTATACTTGTCCTGCAGAATGGCAAATATTCCAAGAACCATACCGGATATTGCATCAGCAGGCAACGTGAGTATCAAAGATCTGTCACGACATGTCAGAATATTGATTGATAGTCTGGATCTGAAGGTAGAATCTTACAACTCGTCTGATTTTGTTACTAGGGTAGGAAGTACTGTGGGAGCTAGTGAAAAAAGTTGCAGAGATGCGTTAATCATCCTGGCAAAGACTAGAGAAACAGGATATTCAGAAGGGAAGAGTCCTATAGCTTTGACAGCTTCAGCACTTTACGTTTCATGTACAATCAATGGAGAAAAATTCACCCAAAGAGAGATTGCAAAGGCTGCAGGAATAAGCAATGTAAGTCTAAGATTGAGGTCTGAATCAATTCTGCAAACTTTTAACATCCACAATTTACTCAACGTCTAATTACACTCAAAGAAAAGCCAACCTTGAAACCTGACTTTGCGAGAACTGAAATCGCGGAACTGAGACAGTCACTTTGAAAAATTATTTTTTGTGTATTGCGTGTTTTGTTCCGTCTGGATGTATGCATTGGCCATTTTCATGCTTGTGGTTTTTCTTTTTATCGCCCTTACAAACTGCAGGGTCACAATTACATTCTGACATAGTTATAGTTCATACCTTTCTGGTATTATAATGAATCGTAGATTGACAATAGTGATAATTTTAGACCTGTACTAGTATAAAATAACGTTGAAAATCCGCAGGAGGTCATAATTTGACATTATCTCACTAATAGAACCGGCGTCTTTGATTTGTGAATGATAAAATTTGCTGTACTGCCAGGAATTATCTCTCTTGGAAAGCTTAATCCCCTATGTCCCATCACTATCAAATCTATGCTGTTACTCTTGCTATCTGCAAAAGTCACAATGTCATATCCTGCAGCTTTGCCGCCTATGACTAACTCTTCATAAAGTACTGCTTCCTTTTTGACAGCAATCTTCCTAGCTTCATTCATCAAGTCTTTTACGTAGCCAGGCCATTTGCTTTCACTTATTACTATTGGATGGACTGCCGCAAAGGCGCTCAGGTTAGTAATTACGTGTAAACCAATAACTGATGCGTTACATTGATTTGCCAAGTCCAATGCGTATCTCAAGGACCTGAGAGAGTTTTCAGATCCATCAAGAGGAACCAGAATCTGTTTTACTTTCACAATGTGAGAGCAATAAACTGTTTATTTAAAGAGGAAAGACCATTTTCAATTTTGACATTTATGATCTATATTATAATAAATATTATCTAACATGTGAATTAATTATTCTAGCACAAGTGCTTCCAAGTGCGCAGTTGTTCTATCTATCCTTCTAATTTTTTTAGAGAAATAAAATAATTATACTCACAGCATGTAAATCTGACTGTTAACTCTGAGTTGACGGAATCTCCATACTAAAATATTTCTTGACATTGGGTTTGAATAAGTAAAGCAAGATACTTCCATTAATTATTACATTTGCTATTTCTATCACATTAAATAACGCTACGGCTATTGCAAAAATTCCACATCCGGAAGTACAAGGGTAGGATTCTCTGTCAGGTATTGTGAGACTTTTCGCTCTATGACAGTTACCCTCATGAAAAGCACACAGTACAACCTATTTTATAACATAGGTCATAATTATCCAAGATGATCTCTTTACAATATATTAAGGGAATCAGAATTACAATCAAAAATATGAAAGAAATACTGTTTACCATGTTTTTTGCAATTTTTCTTACCTGTGGTATATCATATGCTGAAGGAGAGGTTGAGATTCAAGGAAAGGGAGTTGGAATCAATAATGAATTGAATGGTGCATCCCTCTATCAAACCAGTTTAAAGTTGGATTTACAAAATACGACCACAATATCAAATGGCTCGGTAAATTTGACTGGTTCAAATCATGAAGTTGCAGTCCAATTAATTCCTCAGAACTGGATCTTTTCATATCACCCTGATGGTTCATTTAGAGGTCAAGGACAAGCAAAAACGTCGCAAGATGACATTTACAACGTACAGTTGATGGGAAAAAGGATGTATGTTACAAATAATGGATCTGCCTGGGAAGTAAAAGGAAGTTTGGTAAAAGGTACTGCACAATATTCGCTTTATTGCATTGTAAGCGGAAATGACTTGTTTCCATATACAAAGTCATCACTTGTAGAGTTTCTAGTAATTCCAAGAGGCATCACTGGGCCAACCAACTTCACTTCCTTTATTCCTCTTCATCTAGAAATATTCAGAGGAACTACAGTAGTCTGGATTAATGAAGATGATGCACCACATGTCATCCAGAGCATTGATGAGAGAGGAAAAATTACTCCTTTCTTTAGCAGTAATGTTCTAAACACAAACGAAATATTCCGATATACATTTGTGAATCCTGGAATATATCATTACAATGATCCTCTCAATCCATGGAGAGAGGGGACCGTTATCGTATGGTAAAATTGTCATATTGATCTAAGGTTCTTTCAAAATTATTCAGGGTGCACCTGACTTTATGGAATTTTTCAATTCGCTAGATAAGACATGTGACAGACACAATGAGATCAACAAAGCACTGGATCTATTCAAAAGATTTTATCAGAGACAAAATACCCCGGAATCTGTGGCCTAAAAAATAAAAAGTCATCCGATTCACACATTGTTTTGTTTCAATCTAAGATCTGGATCTAGGCTTGTGTACGCCATATGTGGTATAATACAGGAAAAGTCTATCTGTTTTGGAAGCGTTTGATCGCAAAGAATGTGAAAAGATGTTTGGCTACTAGATTATCTTAATGCCTAGATTTGTAAAATTTCTTTAGTTTCGAATTGTCTGCAAATATCCAAAGAATGGCATTTCTTGTCATAGTGTACAAACAAATGGTAAACATTTTGCTTATACTGGGGATGCCTTGAAGCAGTTTTTAGGATAAAGCCAATAGTCTTGGGCTCTTTTCAGAGCATTTTGCATGTACTTCTACTCTAGGTGGTGTAATCATAACATTGGTCAAAATTTTCCTCTGTACTGCAAACGAGGCATACATTTGATGCCTCTAAAATAGAGTGCAGAACTTGTGCCGTACAATGGTACATACACATATGATATTTTACCCGGTAACAAAACTGGATTCTACTGGGCTATGAAATCCTGGTTGGCAGCACGTTCAAGTTCAAATCACATGTTTTGGTTCTGTCAAAGAATCTTTAATCTAAAGATAGCTTCATTTCAATCAAACCCATTAAATCAAAATGATTCCAACTATACCCATGCCAACCTGCAAAGAATGTAATACTGTTTTTTACTCTACTGAAGGCCTCGAAGTCCACCTGATACGTGCCCACAAAAAAGGCATGATGGATAATTTCTCCAAATAGATTTTTTATGTGATGACATGGATTACAGAGATTCTGTAATCCTAGTGACTTGGAACGACTTTTTATGCATTGGTACAAAGATGTATCCGATCAAAACTATTGTCTTAGCTTTTCTGCTTTTTCATAACACTTTTCCGCTTCCTTCTTTTTTCCCATCTTCATCAAGACTCCGCCCTTGTTGTGCCATGCAACGGCAAATTCTGGGTGATTCTTTGTTGCCCTCTCAAAACAATCAAGTGCCATCTCTAGCCTTCCTAGCATGAAAAAACATACGCCCTTAAAGTTCCATGCTGGACCATGTGCTGGGTCTAGTATGGTTGCCTCATCAAAAGATTCAAGCGCCTCTTCATATCTTTTCAGGTCAGACAGGCATATTCCTTGCAGGTTCCACGCATCTGCAGATTCAGGGTTTATCTGCAAAACTTTGCCATAGCACAAAAGTGCGTCTTTATGCCTTTTCAAATGGTATAGAGCATCACCTTTTTTGAGCCAGGCATTTGCATATCGCGGCAGCCTCTCCAATGCCTTGTCATAAAATGGAATTGCCTCCTCGTACTGGGATTTTGCAACAAGTGTCTGGGCCTGCTCGTATGATAGCACTGCATCTTCTGGATAAATGTCGTCAAATTTCTGTACGATCTTTGCAGCCTTTTTGGCATGCATCCTTAGGGTCTGATATGCATCTGCAATCTGGCTAAATCTTGTCTGGCTTCCTTCTGTGGAATCCTTGTCGGGATGATATCGTAATGCAAGTTCCCTGTATGCCTGTTTTATCTCCTGTATCGTCGCACCTTGTTTTAACCCCAGTATTTCGTAGCACTGAAAAGTATCCAATGTGTATGTTATGTTCAATGGGTGCATAAACTAAATCTTTTCTGGAAAAACACTTTCTTTTGACACTTTGCTAGAAAATTAACTGAATTTTTTAAATAAGAGTACCGGACTAGTGCTCTAGTGACACTGAATTGTCCTGACTGTGACTTTGTATTGATAGAGTTTGACCCAAACTCTGGCATATATCACTGCCCTAATCATGAGTGTAAATTCATATACTTTGACAAAAATACGGGCAAGAAATATAGGAAAAACGAAAAATAACCATCCTTTTGTTTATGATGGTTTGTCTCACCAGAAAAAAATACTAGTATTCGTCCCGTACACGTATAATGACTTTTAACTAAGGTCTTAATACTTAAAAACACATTATTCATACAGAAAAGATGATTCCACCACATATACTTGATCAGCGATACAGGACATTTTATGAGATAACACCAGATCTTGTGTGCACATTAGATGAAAACGGAATAATTCTGGATGTCAACAAACGCATGCTGGAGCATTTTGGATATCTAAAAAATGAAGTTGTTGGAAAGTCTTGCTTTGACTTTATCACTCTTGAATACAAAAAAATTGCACTTGGAGGATTCAAAGAGATGAAAGACAAAGGAGTGGGTCCATTGATAGAAATCCAACTATTCAAAAAGAACCATAGCACATTTTTTGGTTTGTGCAGAGGTGCAAAAATAGGGGATGAGACTGAAACATCAAACATCTATCTGATTACTATCCAGGATGTATCTGTGATGCATGAATCACTAGAAAGGGCAAAACATGCAGAGGCCCAGATAGAAAAAAAATACGATGAACTCAAGAAAATGTATGATACTCTCATGATGGTAGAATCCAAATACCAAAATCTCTATGAATCCTCCCCTGATCTTTTACGTACTATTGATATGAATGGGGTAATTGTTAACTGTAACAAATCATACGCAAACAATCTTGGATATGAAAAAAATGAGATCATTGGAAGCTCTATCTTCAAGCACACTGATGAGCGAAGCTATGCAGATCTAGAAAAAGGAGTAGATGAATGGAAAGCATCTGGAGTTATGTCTAATATTGAAATCTGGCTCAAAAGAAAAGATGGAAGTTCATTTCCCACCTTGTTCTCTGGAAACAACTTGTATGATGAAAAAGGCAATCTCGTGGGAAGGACTGTCTCATTTAGGGACATATCTGATATTTATGCGGCAAGATCTAGAATAGAACAAGATCAAAAAAAGATAAACCAGCAGTATGATGATCTAAAAAAAGCAAACCTCTTGCTTATAGCAGCCGAAAAAAAATTTCGTAGTCTATATGATACCTCGCCTGACCTGATGCGCGCTATATCTCCTGATGGTATAATCACTGATTGTAATGATGCATATGCCATAAACCTAGGATATGCAAAACAAGAAGTCATTGGAATGTCAATCTTTGATCATACTGCAGAAAAAAGCATTGATTCTATGAGACAAACTTTTGATTCTTGGAAGTCTGGACTGAGAATCACAAACAAAGAGGTCTGGATGAAAAGAAAAGATGGTACAATCTTTCCAGCATTGTTGAGTGCAACCACATTTTATGATGGAGATGATGAAATGAGAAGTAACACCATAATCAAAGACATTACAGAGGTTTACGATGCAAGAAAGAAGATAGAGGAAAATGAGGCACATATACGAGAGCAGTATGAACAACTCCGCAAGACTGACAAATCAAAAGAAGAATTCCTGACAATGATAACACATGAGTTGAAGACTCCTCTCGTACCGATTCAAGGGTATGTGGATATTCTACTTACAGATGCATTTGGCAAACTAACTGATGCACAAAGGCAAAGGCTGGAAATTATAAAACTAAACTCAAAAACTCTCTCAAAACTTATGACTGATCTTTTAGATGTACAAAAGATCGAGATTGGCCAACTGAGGGTATCAAAAGCACGACACAACTTGGCTGACCTCTTGCAAAGACTGGTAGAAAATATGAAACCTACTATGGAAAAATACGACATCAAGATACTGACACAATTGCAGCCTGATCTGTTTTGCCTGTGTGATTCGCTGAGAATCGAGCAGGTCATAAATAATCTCATAAGTAATGCAATTGATTTTTGTCCAAAAGATAACGGAAAAATTCTCATAAAACTGTACGCCGAAAACAATAATGCAAAAATTGTAGTGAAAGACAATGGAATTGGAATATCAAAAAATAAACTAGAACAAATTTTTGTCAAGTTTTACCAAATTGACACATCTGCAACAAGAGAACATGGAGGTTCTGGACTTGGCCTTGTTGTGTGTAAGGGGATAATAGAAGCACATGGCGGTAAGATCTGGGCAGAGTCTGAAGGGGATGGCAATGGGACTGAAATCCACATGTTGTTGCCTCTTGATTGATTCTGGTGTTGAGTTTTGGCGCACTAGATGAAAGAAATTTCCAACTGATGTCAAAATTAAAAAATTTCAAAGCAGGACAAAAATTGCAAACACCTAGCTTGGAAATGATAGCTGAATTTTCACGCAACCAGCTTAGTAAATGGTATAAACAAACAATAACTATGGCATACAAGGTGACCACGACATGGTAGATGCTGCACTTCGAACACACAAGTTTCATGATCTCAGTCATTTTGGGCTGAGAATCTCTGTAGGTGTGTTGCTCATAGTTCACAGTCTTGGCAAGTTTGACAGCGGTGGTGCTAGCTTTTTCTCCAGCATTGGTCTTCCTTCTGAGATGGCTCCATTAATAGGACTATTGGAATTGATAGGCGGTGCGTTGCTTATTACAGGTATACTGACAAGAATAGCAGCAAGCCTTCTTGCAATGGAGATGCTCACGATCATGGTATACATAAAAAAATTACAGTCATTTTCTGGAAAAAATGGGCTTGAGTTGGAATTGCTCATATTTGTGATTATGTTGACTGTGCTAGTTCTTGGACCTGGAAGAATTTCTATATCACATATCATGAAAAAAATCCCAAGATTCCTACAATGATGATTGTTTGAATCATCTGTCCTGCTTGGATTAAAAAATAAAAGTGGGAGATTTCTGCCTTGGGGAGTAGATTATTTCCTACTTGTTTCAGAAAATATTTTTTGCAACTTTGACTCTAGTTCTTTTTTGCCCTCTGACTGTATCAGCATTGACTGCCATACCTTTGCTGCAGTCTCAATCATTGCATCAGCTGCCTTGTCAAGTGAAGGACCAAACGATGAATCAATCCTCTTTTTGAGTCGTTCCACATGTGCCTGATACAGTGCATCGTGGAATGCCTTGTGTAGTAATTCCATTGATTGTTTTACAGGATCAGCTGTTCCACAACCACAATCACTGCATTCCATCTCTGAGGTGCACGAGCATGTTGCATCTTCTTCCATGTTACATGTTCCTGTTTTGCATTCCATGTTACTTTCTTATAGTCACTATAGAAAGGTAAGTATATAAATTGGAAAGTGAGAAAACAGAAAGCAAGTGAGAATTTAGTAAGTTGATGCCACAAGAACTCAAAGACATGTCAGACCAGATGAAATGCTGTCCAGTAGATAACACGTTCAGACTTGTCGGTAAAAAATTTACCATACACATACTTCGCAACATGCTAATTTTGAATCAGACAAGGTTCAATCAATTCTTGGAATCGGTAGAGGGGATAAACCCTAAGACACTATCTGTGAGATTGCGAGAGATGGAAAAGAGTGGTTTGATAAAAAGACAGGTCTATGCACAGACTCCAATCAAGATCGAGTATACTGTTACAGAAAAGGGCAAGGAACTAAAAGCAATCATAATGCAAATGGCCGCATTTTCTATGAGACACTGTAGCTCAGACGTGTTCAAAGATGGAAAACCACGAACATTGGAGCAAGTATTTGGGAAATCTACAAAGGCTGCCAAGTAGCAAATACGTCATAATGTCTATTTCACACAATATTTGTGTTCTGAGCTGAATTTCAATTTATAATTGTAAATAAATTTTCAATATCCGTATTTCTTTGGATCTCTGTCAAACTGATTTTTGCATGAAGGTGAACAGAGATACACTTTTTTCCCGTTAACCTCAGAAACATGTTCAGTTTTCTTTTCATCTATCATCATGTTACATACTGGATCTTTGAACATTAGGACTGATTAGATTCCAACAGAGAAAAAGATTTCTATGATGTAGAATTATTTTGATACAATCGTCATTTCATATTTCTTTGGTTTGTATCTTCCTAGCAAAAGTGAGTTTCCTACAACGGTTGCCGAGCTTATGGCCATAGCACCTGCGGCAAGAAATGGCAAATAACTGTACATGTTTGCTCCCAATACCGGTACCAGTGCACCAGCTGCAATAGGGATCAACCCCATATTGTATGCAAACGCCCAGAACAGATTTTGTTTTATTTTGGAGACTGTCTTTTTGCTTATCTCAATTGCTATTACGACATCCCTTAGGTCTTCTTTTATCAATACAATTCCGCCTGTCTCTTTTGCAACATCAGTTCCGCTTCCTATTGCTATGCCAAGATCAGCTGCTGCAAGTGCAGGTGCGTCATTTACACCATCTCCGACCATTGCCACAACCTTGCCTTCTGATTTTAATTTTTTAATCATCTCTTCTTTCTGGCTTGGTAATACTTCTGCAAGTACGTTATCAATTCCTAATTTATGAGCAATCGCATTGGCTGTCTTGGTATTGTCCCCAGTTAGCATTGTTATCTCGATGCCAAGTTGTCTGAGACCTTTTATGGCCTCTACGGCATTTTCTTTTATTGTATCTGCCATGGCAACAATTCCAATGATCTTGTTGTCAAGTGCAATCAGTGTCGCAGTCTTGCCATCTTTTTCCAAATCCCTCATTTTATCATCTGCAGCATCAACTTCCATTCCATTGTCTTTCATGAGTTTTCTATTTCCAAGAAGAATTGTATGATCCCCATAACCTGCCTTTATTCCATGTCCAGTTACGGACTCAAATGATTGGGGCTCTCCTACCACAAGACCTCTCTCCCTTGCACCTCTAACAACAGCCTCTCCCAGAGGATGCTCCGAGCCTATCTCTGCTATGGCAGCAAGCCTTAGAACCTCATCTGAATTAATCTCTCCAAGTGGTATGACATCAGTTACCGAAGGCTTGCCCTTGGTAAGGGTTCCCGTCTTGTCAAACACCATCGCATTTACTTTTCTTGCAATCTCTAAGTTTTCTCCACCCTTGATGAGTATGCCATTTTCAGCAGCCTTACCTCCTCCCACCATCAGAGCCGCAGGAGTTGCAATCCCCAGTGCACATGGACATGCAATTATTATTACTGAAACAAATGCAAGAAGCGAAAATGTCAGACCAATCCCTCCAACAAAGAACCATGCCAACGCGGAAACAATCGCAATTGTTGTAACAGCCGGAACAAAGTACGAAGAGATCTTGTCGGCAAGTCTTTGAAGTGGAACCCTGCTTGATTTTGCTTCATCTACAAGTTTTATTATCTGGGACAAAAGAGTATCCTGACCAACCTTGGTTGCCTTTATCTTCATCATCCCGCTCTTGTTGATGGTTGCTCCTATCACCTCGTCTCCGACATCTTTTGACACAGGAATGCTCTCGCCAGTGATTGCGGACTGGTCAACTGACGAGTGTCCTTCTGTTACAATGCCGTCAACTGGAATTTTTTCCCCGGGTCGAACAACTACTATGTCGCCAAGCTGCACTTGCTCAACTGGAATCTCGACTTCCTGTCCATCTTTGTAAACATGAGCCATTCTGGGTTGGATGTCAAGTAACTTTCTTACCGCCTGTGACGCCTTTGCCTTGGTTTTTTGTTCCAACAATCTTCCAATCAGTATCAGTACAATGATGATGGCAGACGTATCAAAGTAAACTTCATTGAATGGAAATATTCCTGGGACAAACGTGATGAGACTGCTGTAAAGCCATGCGGCTGTTGTACCCATGGCAATCAGCACGTCCATGTTGGTAGTCCTGTGTTTTATTGCATCTATTGTACCTTGATAGAATCTCCAACCTATCCAGAACTGCACCGGAGTTGCAAGCGCAAAAAGTATGTAATGTGTAATACGAGATTCAAACAGAGAGACATAGGTAAGAAAGGAAATTGGGATTGTGAGGGCAATCCCGATGATTACAAACATTTTTAGTTTTTTGAGTTCTTTCTCTGGTGCCATGAACTCGTTCAGACAATTGTTGCTGCAAAAATAATATTGAACACCCTCAACTTTTTGTGCTATGGTATCTTTTTTCTCTTCCACATACATTCCACAGACAGGATCTTTTGCCATTCAATAATCGCCAATATACAAATTAATGCTGACTTTAATACGGTTTTGTATTTATCAGAAATGATTATATCAAAAAATAAAATCTTTCAATTAAGTATTATGTTACAATGTCATCATAGAAGACCATGTTGCACTATGTGATATTTGTAATTGGACTTTAAATGGAATTTTTTGTATGCCCTAACATGTTTGGGAAGCATTGCCAGATCTGTGGAATAGACGTAAAGGTGACGTATTCAAAAGATTTGATGCCTGATTATTCTGAACCGGCGTTGCTTTTACCAGAAAATCTTTTTCTTTTTTCTTCAATTCTTTTTTCTGCTTCCAGCCTTTCAAGAGTGTATGATTTCATGTCTGCAAACTTGATTATATTGGACAAGTTTGGGTGAATTTTTTTAATTGCCCTGAACATTTCTTGTGCAACTTTCCTATAGTCCTGATGTCCCTGCGGAACAGTTCTTAATTCGATTAAATGTGAAGCTTCGCGTAGATTTAGTTTCATAAAGTATGGGTAATTGTATGCAAAGTTTACAACATACTGAGCCTGCTCTGGCATCTTTGATTTCATGGCATCCCAAACTTCTTTTGACTTGTACATGCAGTCATCAAAGTCTTTTTTGATTCCAAGTTGTTTTATCTCGTCTGGCATAAAATATCCATGGTTTGCTGCAAGCAACTGTCGCTCAAGTGTAAGCACTCGGTGTCTGTGAAAGTCTCGAAACATTCCAAAGTTTGTCAGAAAATCAAATGTGTATTCTGTCATTTCAAATGCCCGTGGTGGCCTCTGCCTTCTGTTCTGTCTTTGATCAGAAAATATCTTGATTATTTTTTTCCTGTCTTGTGATTTTATTTTTCTTACTTGGGCAAGTATATCTCGATATGATATTCCTGCTGACTGTTCATATAATATGGCAGAAATTATTTTTTCTTCTGCCTTTTTCTCTTGCTCCCAGTCAACCAAGTCTGCAAGATGATTTGCATTTTCCTTTACCTTGAGATGTTTCTTGCCAAGTGCAGAAGACTTTGTCTTAATGTCTCTTAGATATTTTTGCAAGGCCTTACCGTGGTTGTCATCTGCTCTTCTTACAAATGACCTTATGGTTGTGTTCAATTCTCTCTGAATCTTGCCTGCAAGAACCCTCTCTTCTTCTAGTCTTGAGGAATAAAGTATGGTGAGCAGATACTCAAAGGCCCTTCCATTTCCTGTTATGCCAACGTTGGTCAGAGTAGATGCTGGAAGTATTCCTCTGAGAATATCTAGTGCTTTGGCTCTAATTGTCGCATTGTAAATTCTAGTTGCAGACTTTATCTCATCTTCTCCTGTAAGTTTGGAATACAATACGTCTACCCCATTAGAATTTCGAAACTTTTGGCTCTCTATTGGCTCCTGCTCTTTCATGTAGTCTATTGCTGGCTGGATACTTCTAGAGTAGACTTCAAAATCAAGGTTGCATGCCTCAAGATACTTGTCCGCATGCCTTGAGCTCATTATCTCTGGTTCTCTGTAAAACTTGTACTCTCCATTTACTTTTTTATCCCATGCTACATACCTTGAAGATTTTTCAAGATATGATAACCCAATTCTGCGGTCCTCAATTTTTTTTACTGCAATGTTTGACAAACCTTCAATTGCAATTTGGGCTTCGCCAAGCTCTGCAACAGAATCATCACCATATTCAAGCAAAACTTTGTTGTAAAATTCTTCACCACGATTTTCATTTTGTGCAAACTCGTCCAAGAAAATTTTTCGCATGCTCTTATCAGTTCTGCTGTATCTTGACATTAGGGCACCCCTGTCTACCTGTCTTGGGCTGGTAATGGCAAATACAGAATCGTCTACATTTGAAAAATGTTTCAAAAGAATTTCTTTTTCAGAACCTGAAAACTCTGATGACAATATATCGTTCAAACCATCTGTGGATAATAACTACTTCTTTCCAATCTGGATCAGATCGGATGGTCCCATCTTTGCCGCATTGTGTTTTGCCTGCCATCGCAGCAAAACTTCTTTGAAGGAATCAGCTTCCTGCGGATCTTCTGTATACATCAAAGTTGTAACCCACTTGCCTGGACCTGCAGTGCCTCCCATGGAATTCATCCAAAAGTCTGTCGGCATGTTTTCAAACGCCTTGTTCTTTTCATCTCTGCTCATGTCTACCCAGCGCTTGGAGACAAAATGTAGTATCTGATCTAGTTCTTCCTTTGTAATCATTATTGGACCATTACTAAACAAGTGATTATAAAATTACGCATTTTTTGCAATTTTGCATGATCATTAGCTAAAATGATCTTACCAAAACTGAAAAGCTTGTTAACATGTTCCTGATTATATGAAATTTAAAACACCTACCTAATGAGCAAGGAAGAGATCGAATTTATCGGCAAGCAAGTTAAGGACATGTACGGCACCTTTATCGGCAAAGTAATAGGAACTATAACAGACATTGACGGAAGTGTACAAACCGTTGGCGTTGACTGTGGTTCTGAAGGACTTAAGCAGATAGCATTCGAGCAATTGGTCATTCAGGGACAATTTGTAATCTTTATCCCTAGATGGAGATTAGATGCCCAGAGGCTATTGCGAGAGAAGGGGCTTACCATGCGTCGTATACGTGCCCTGATGGATATCGTATCTGAAAACGATGACATGAAAGACGATGCTGAATTGATCCATGAGAAGTATAAGATGAAATTGTTAACTCTGGATGAGACTGAGAGACAGATCAAAGAAAAACTTGAAAAAAGACTCGGAGAACTTGATAGCCAACTCAAGTCAATCAGGATGCTAAGATTTGACGCCAAGTTGCAAAACAAGAGCAATGAGATATCTGATGCCAAGTATGATTTGGTCAAAACTCACACGGTCGAAATCATCGAACACATCGAGCATGAAAAGGCAGAGATAACAAGCATCCAACGTCGCATCAGCGATCTTTCAGTTGAGAGTGGAGAGCGCATAGAAAGTCCAAAGCAGGACGTTCATTCAGCCGCCATTTCATATCTTGGAAAGGTAGAAAGTCCTTCTCCTTCACAGCCAAAGACTCCAGTAACTGCTGACCTTGGAGTTGGTACTAGTATTCCCACTACGCCGACATCAAAGCCTGTAGCCATTGGAGCCGATGGTGATGAAGTCCCTCAAGATTCAGATTGGCTTAAGAGAATATCATCATCTTAATACAGACTGACGGGATTGAAGGATTCGCTCCCAACTCCATTTGAGCGAACCTTTTTTTTGACATGCATATTACCTGCTTGTGTTGGACTTGTACAACATAGGTCTTGGAAATAATGATCTAAAGACAAGGGCTGCAGCAAACCAGGACAGTGTAAAATTCTGGGAATCACAGGCTGAGAATCTTTACTGGTCTGAAAGGTGGCATACTGCCCTAGAATGGAATCCTCCATTTGCAAGATGGTTTGTGGGAGGAAAAACCAATGCATCATACAATGCACTTGATAGAATCGTAAAGAAAAATCCAAACAAAAAGGCAATATTTTGGGAAGGCGAAGATGGGACAACAAGAGTCCTGACTTACCAAGACATACTTGACGAAGTATCAAAACTTGCAAATGCCTTGAAAGCACTTGGAGTACAAAAAGGCGACAGGGTCACAGTCTATCTGCCAATGGTGCCTGAGCTAATAGTCTCACTTCTTGCATGCGCACGAATAGGTGCTATTCATACTGTGATATTTTCAGGATTTAGTGCAAAATCCATCAGGGACAGAGTTGATGATTCAAAATCAAAGGTGATAATCACTGCAGATGGAGGAAGGAGACGTAGTACCACAATAAAATTAAAAGATGTTGTGGACGAGGCCATACAAGGTCTTGATTTTGTAGAAAGCGTAATTGTTCTTGAGCATACGCATAATCCAGTTACCTTTACTGCACGGGACAAGAAATGGAAAGAACTTGTCAATTCTATGGAGCCGTTCTGTGATGCAGAGATGCTTGATAGTACTCACCCACTTTACATTCTTTATACTTCGGGAACAACAGGAAAACCAAAAGGCGTACTGCATGGAACTGGAGGATATCTTACGCATGTCTTTTCTACATTCAAGTGGATTTTTGATATCAAGGATTCTGATGTTTATTTCTGTACAGCTGACATTGGATGGGTTACAGGACACAGTTATGTAGTTTATGGACCGCTAATGCATGGAGCAACCCAAGTAATGTACGAAGGTGCACTTGATTATGCTACCCCTGCAAGAATATGGGAAATCATTTCACGATATGGTGTTACAATCTTGTACACAACTCCTACTGCACTGCGAATGTTCATGAAGTATGGTGATGACCTGCCAAACTCTAACAACCTGTCCAGTCTGAGACTGCTTGGAACGGTGGGTGAGCCAATCAACCCCCGAGTCTGGAAATGGTACTTTACAACAATTGGAAAGGGAAAATGCCCTATCATTGATACATGGTGGCAAACGGAAACAGGTGGTGCAATGATATCTCCTCTTCCAGGGCTTGAAACAATTCCGTTAAAACCAGGATCTGCATCAAGACCTATTCCAGGAGTTCGCCTGTCTGTAGTTGACGAAAATGGAAAATCAATACCGCCTGATTCCAAGGGATATCTTGTAGTGGAAAACCCGTGGCCTGGAATGCTTCTTACACTGTGGAATGATGATGAAAAATACAAGACAGTCTACTGGTCAAAATACAAAAACATGTACTATGCAGGTGACTATGCAATAAGGGACAAGGATGGATACATCTGGATGCTTGGAAGGGCAGACGATGTGTTAAAAGTTGCAGGTCACAGGCTAGGTACTGCAGAGCTTGAAAGCGGGTTTGTATCGCACAAGGCAGTTGCAGAGGCTGCAGTCTGTGGTATACCACATGATGTCAAGGGAGAAGCAATCATTGCATTCCTAGTTCTAAAAGATGGCATCGCTCCAACTGAACAACTAAAAAAAGATCTTGTGCAGCATATCAGAACAACAATAGGCCCAATTGCATCTCCTGACCAACTTCACTTTGTCACAAAGCTTCCAAAGACACGAAGCGGCAAGATAATGAGAAGGCTTCTAAAAGCACTAGCCCAAGATGAAAAAATTGGAGATATCAGCACACTGGAAGATGAGGCATCTGTTGATGAGGTCAGGGCAGCATTTGCAGATCTAAAAAATGCTCTTGCAAAACCCTAGATTGAAATTATCTGCATCTTGGAACTTTCAGTTATGTGAAACTTGTCTGTAAATCCGCCGGTCACTTCTAAAACATATTTTGCTTTCTTACCATCTGCGTTTTGAACTGTACATGTTGCAGTTTCAAGTGCAGACTTGCAGGGTGGAACATTTTTTGCAATGTGGATGACATTTCCATCTGCATCAAACCAAATTATATCTAGTGGAAACTGCATGTTTAGCATCCATATGGGTACGATTTGCTCTTGGCTAAAAACAAAAATCATTCCCTGATCATCAGGAAGTTCATTTTGAAACATCAGGCCTCTTACCCTCTGAGCATCTGTCTCTGCAATCTGCACATCTAAAACCTTGTCGTCAAGCTTGATTGTACCTTTTGGAAACTTGACCTCTGCAAGTTTGGAATCGGCAGGAATTGTCAACACTCCTACTATTCCTATTACCACTGCTGCAATTGCAATTGGAATTAAAACTTGGGCCCTTGTTGCCACAAAAAACTAGTAGCCAATATCTAGTTAAAAACCCATGCAAAAAAATATGGAGTTTTGGTCTTAATTCATCTTGTCTTTTAGATGAGAATAATCGCTGAAAAAGTTCTTTGTCTCTTGGCCCACATCTTTGATTGTTGCACCGTTGTACACTTTTTCTAGATATTTTCCTGCAATTATCATTGGAATGCCAAGAGGTGTGGTAAGTGGATCTGGCGAAAGAAGGAAAATGAATCCTATCTTTGTAATCTTTTTTCCTGGTGCAGGCGCTCTCTGCAGTCCGCCAAGTGCACGTGCAGTACCCCTGTCATCTATCCTCCCAAGTTCTGAGTAAATTTTGGCTCTTCTGTGAAGGGAATCTCTTACCTTCTTTATTTTATCAATACCCTGTCTGACTCCCTCGTCCATGCACACCTCATTTTTAAAAAAATAGTTAAAACTCCATGCAAAAGATCAATCACCACTGGGTGAACATTTCTGATCAAGAGATTAGGTTATATGATTTCGCGTATAATTAACAAAAACATGAAGGAAAAGCGCGCTGAGAGGCTAGAATCCATAAAAGAAGCCCACAAATCGGCAAAAACCAACTATACTAGGATAGAGGACTATCTCGAGGTAATATCTGAGCTTGTGGAGCTCAAAGGGTATGCAAATACTCTTGACATATCCAGATACCTTACAGTCAGCGCCCCGTCTGTCACAAAGATGCTCCAAAAGCTTGCAGAAGGAGGATATCTGGAATATGAAAAATATCGCGGAATCAATCTGACTCCAAAGGGTTCTGCACTTGCCGATGCGGTACGACAAAAACATGGTACACTACTAGAGTTCTTTAGGATGCTTGGGATTAGCCACGAGATTGCAAACCAAGATGTTGAAGGAATAGAGCATCACCTAAACCCCCAGACAATAAAGCAATTAAGAAAGTTTGTCACCTTTCTAAAATCTAATCCAAAAATTCTTGATAATTTCCAATAGCTAGTCGTGTACAGTTATTCTAATGTCTTCTTTTGACATTACTGCACCAATCAATCTTCTTCCGGCGCTAGATTTTTTTGGAATTATTATTCTGCCATTCTTTCCCACTCTTGTCGATGTAATGTTTTTGTCATTGACATAGACTTCTGCATCCATGCCAGATTTTGATACATCCACTTCTAATACGAAATTGTTTCCTGACTCTGACATTTCAAACCATTCTCCACCTCTTGAAGATCCTCTCTCTTTTGGTTCTACATCAATGTGAACACCGAGTGTTTTTTCAAGATCATTTACAGTTGCTCCACCTCTGCCTATGATTGATGGTATGGATTCCTTGTCTACTCTAACTCGTATGCTGTTATTTGATAAAATCTCAATCTCTGCATCGGAATCAAATCTGCGTATGGTGTCTCTTATCTTTGCCTCTGCCAGTTTTTCAATGCCACCACTTTTGCTTTCCTTTGATATTGGTATGACGATGTTTTCTTCACCATAAGTGTAGATTTCGTACTCTAGGTTGTGATCCTCAAAATTTCTGACTTCGATGACTGGTCTTGCTAGGTCCTGCTCTGTCATTCCTGTGGGAACTTTTACCTTGAACTCTAGCTCGTACACCTTTGATATTTGACCTGCCTTGACAAAGATCACGGTATCCAATATGTGTGGGATCATTCCAAGCTCAACTTTTCCAATGAATCTCTGTATTGCATCAAGTGGTGCATGTGCATGAACTACTCCAACCATGCCCACTCCTGCAAGTCTTAGGTCTGAAAATACTCTAAAGTCCTGATATCTTCTGACCTCATCAAATATTGTATAATCAGGTCTTACAAGAAGAAGTATGTCTGCAGCATTTTCAAAGCTGCCCTCAAGATGTGTGTATTGAGTTACCTGCTTGCTTACCTGCAAGTCTCTTGGAGACTCGAATGTTTTCACTATCTTGCCCTTCTTCGAATAATAATCTGCAAGGCTTGATGCAAGTGTACTCTTTCCAGACCCAGGTGATCCTGAAATCAACATTCCTTCTGCTTTCTCAGAAAGTCGTTGCATTAGTTTTTCAGAGATTGTATACTGATCTAATGACATCTTTACTATTGGATGCGTTATTGTAATTTCATAGCCGGCTGAAAATGGTGAATGGGTAACAACCACTCTATAGTCTTTGTACTGGATTACAAGTACACCCGATTTTGATATTTCTATTATGCCAAGCTGGGTAGCTCTTGATGCTTCCAAGATTTCGCTGGTGATCCCCTCCAGGTATTCTTTTGTCAGCAAGGTCACTCCAACTTCTACAAGAGAAAATGTTCCTGGCTTGCCTTTCTTTGCAAGTGGGAGTGTTCCATCCTTGAGGTGAATGCTCATCGTTTGACTGTCAAAGTATTTTTCAAACTCTAGGTCTGAAATCTTGACTTGAGGTTTTGAGTAGCTTGTCTTTACCCCTTCTGCCTGTGCTACAAGGGCTTGCACGTAATCTGCTGTATAAAATATGGCGCCATTCTTTTTTGCAATGTCTTTTATTATTGCATCAATTCTGCCATGTCTTGCAAGCTTGATGTCGTCCATGCTTGGGCGCTCCCCTTCAAACCTGAGTATTATGTTGTTCTTGTCTGCCAGCTCACGAATTTTTTTTATCTCCTCAAGGCCCACAAAGCCGTAATCTTTGTGTTGAGATGCCTGCGACTGTAATTCGTCTAAAACTGCAACAGGTATTATTATCTCACAATTTGTCAGAGTGCCTGACTCGATTAATTTGGTAATCTCGCCATCTATTATGATACTAGTGTCTACAACGTATTTTTCCACAGGTGTACTCATTTTTGGCACCTTTTAATCATAACTGTACCTATGTAGCATTGCAAATCTATGATTTTGTGATGTGGCTGATTATATCCAACACTTCTTGAAAATTAAATGGTTTTAAAACATATGTACTAGCACCTGCCTTGATGCATTCTCTGATGGTCTCTTGATTGTCACTAGCTGAAACCATGATTACCTTGGCTTTTGGATTGTATGAAATAATTTCCCTAAGCACTGCAAGGCCATCTTTTTTTGGCATTGCCATGTCAAGAAGTATAACATCTGGCTTTGTCTTGGTATATTCTTCCAATACTCCTATGCCGCTTGATAATTCTGCAACCAAGTTATGCTGGCCTATGACAAGTATGTCCTTTAAGACCATTCTAATGGCATCAGAATCATCAACTATCATCACATTGGCCATATCGACTCTACAGAGTTTGTGCTATATAATTACAAGTGTGATTTAAAATCCAAAAATCTGTGGACATGAATCTCTTACATGCTTTCTAAAATCGTCTATCGGGATATTGGCATTTCCGCTAAAAAGACTGGACATTATATTTATCGCATCCATGGTTATTCCATGTGAGCCTTTCAGTATGCCATGGCTTGCAACATGTTTTAAAACTATGTCACTTATTCTTGCAATCTCGCCCATTTTCTCTTGTTCCATCATTGGTGCCAAACCTTTGATTTTATGCATGTGCTTTTCAATCTCTGTTGATTTTTCATAGAGCTGTTCATCGTTGGTACAGATAAGAAATATTTCATTCAAGATGTCTATCTCTGATTGTATTTCCTGCCTTGCCACTCTGAGAAACTCGTCAGACATTTTAACTACTTACTACATATCTTTTATACTAACTTTTATACCCGCCCGCTGCCTTTTTTTCCTTGTGAAACTGACCCAAAAGACATATTTTTTGTTAGCCGTGATAATTGGGGTTTCTGCTGTCAACTTTTACCTATTGATATTTACGTCGCAGCAAAATCAAGATATTCTACACTCTATCAGCTATGCAAGTGATCTCAAGGTTATAGTTGAAAGAATTGGTGGTACTGCAAATTCTATTGCAAGTGGAAATGAGGGAGATAGAGCAACTATGGCACAACAAATATCTGATTTTGATACAACATATGCACGGCTTGGTGTGGGAGGAAATATTGGTGGACTAAATGTAGTTGCAGTTCCACCAGAATTGACTCCTGCATATGAAAATGTGGGTGATGCATGGGCTCCATACAAAGAAGATGCAGAGAAGATAAAAAAAGAAACCATCTTTGATTCAAAGGTAAAGGATGGACTAACATACGTCCTTAGTAAAAACGGCGAACTGATTTCACTAGCAAATGGTATAGAAAATGATCTTTCTCCGCTGGATCGAAATTACAATAAACACAAAATAATTGCACTTGAGATGATAAGTCTTGCAAAAGACATAGGTGAAAAAACACTATTGTATTCCATTGGTGAGGGAGGAAATGTCACTTCATCGTTGAAAAAAGACCGAATACTCTTTGATGCTGATCTGAAAAAATTGGAGGGATTGCCGCTAAATGACCCTGAATATGCCGCCTATGGTATAACGCCTGAAACACTACCAGAAATTCCGCGACAGAATTCTGACTCTATTAGACAAATTGATCCCCTCTGGGAATCTGTCAATGCAAAACTAGTCTACATTGAATCAAATACGCTGCTGTCAAAAGATTTTGGGTCTGCATTATCCAAATTAAACTCACAAAGAAACGTATTACTCAATGTCACCTCTAACTTTGTAAATCAATGGAACGGAATCATTGATTCTCAACTACACGACAAGGTTCTGATCGTGCAATTGTTCGTAATTGCCGATATTGTGGTATTTGTTGTTGTAATATTGTTGATTAGAAAGTCCTTATCGCCTCTTGAGACTTTGACAAAGGCAATCAGTCGTATCAAAGAGGGTGTGTATGGGGAGAAAATCGCCTACACTTCAAAAGATGAGATCGGTGAACTGGCAGAGACATTTAACGCAATGTCATTGACAATCCAGAAAAAAGAAGAAGAGACCAAGAAAATCGAGATTGCAAAAGATGAATTCCTAGCAATGGTTACACATGAACTAAAGACTCCTCTTGTACCGATTCAAGGATATTCTGACATATTGCTTGGTGAACATCTTGGACCGCTAAATGCAACACAAAAAGAAAGGCTCAAGATCATCAGCTCAAGTGCCACCACTCTATTACAGCTCATCTCTGATTTACTTGATGCACAGAAACTAGAGCTAGGACAGCTTAGGATCAAAAAAGAGAAAAACAATCTCAAGGAAACAGTTGAAAAAGCAATACTTGGAATGCAACCACAAGCAATTGCAGATGATATATCACTTAGTTATACTCCAAAAAAAGATGTCTATGCATTTTACGATGACGATAGAATAAAACAAGTACTCACCAACTTGATAAAAAATAGTCTCAAGGCAACTTCTCCAAAGACAGGCAAGGTGGAGGTGAAACTTGAAGAAAAAGATCATGAGGCTATGGTCTCAGTCACAGATAATGGTAGGGGAATACCTCCTGATGCAAAAGACAAGATCTTTAAAAAATTCTATCAGGCTGATACTACAAGTACTAGAGAAAAGGGAGGAAGTGGCCTTGGTCTGTCAATCTGCAAGGGAATCGTAGAAGCCCATGGTGGTACTATATGGATGCAGAGCGAACTGTCAAAAGGAACCACATTCTCATTTACAGTTCCAAAGGTCGAGACAAATAGAACGCCAATATAGGACGAGTCAGCCTAGTGAACGCTATGTCTCTTGAAGATTATGCTGATAAAGCAGTCAAAATTGCACTTGATGCTGGCTCTCAGTATTGTGACGTAAGGGCAGAACTTGTAAAGACATCTGGATTTGTAATTGAAAATGGAGAGGTTGAAAACTTTGTTTCATCAAACGATTCTGGTCTTGGGATCAGAGTACTAGTAAACGGAGCATGGGGATTTTACTCTGTCTCTGCCAGGCACTCCTTTGATGGTATAAAACAGAATATCATGGATACTGTAAAGACAGCAAGATACTATTCGGAAAATAAAAAGCAAAAGGTAAGGCTTGCAGAGGTTCGCTCTTTTATTGATAATGTAAGTTTCAAGATGCTAGTTGAACCAAATATTGAAGAGATGATAAAAATTGGTCTTGAATCTGACAAACTAATTCATGACAAAAAAAGAATAATCAAGTCATCTGTATCAATACATCACGACAAGTTTCACAAGTATTTTGTAAACAGCGAAGGATCAAAAATTACTCAAGACTTTGATGATGTCATGGCAAATCTGTCTGCAACAGCACATTATTCTGGGTTGACCCAGTCAGTAAGTACTACTGAAGGAGGAAGGGGAGGACTGGAGATGATTACTGACAAAAATGATATTCTTGTAGCATCAAGAGAAATCTCTGAAAAAGCAGATGCATTGCTTGATGCAAAAACAGTGAAAGAAGAAAAAGCAACAGTGGTGATGAATCCGGATTTTGTCGCATTGCTTTCTCATGAAATTCTTGGGCATCCATCTGAGGCTGACCGAGTCCTTGGAAAAGAGATGGCATGGGCAGGAGGTGCATGGTGGGCAGGAAAACTTGGAACAAAAATTGGCTCTTCTGAACTTAATGTAATTGATGACCCAACAATTCCTTCCAGTCTTGGATGGTACAAGTATGATGATGAAGGTGTGCCTGCAACAAAGAAGGTTCTTGTGGAGGATGGAAACCTGTGCAACCACATGCAAAGCAGAGAGACTGCATCTCTTTTTGACACTGTTCCAAATTCATCGATGCGAGCAACTGGATACTCCTTTATGCCTCTTGTGAGGATGGCATGCACATGCATTGCACCTGGAAATTGGAATCCTGATGAAATGATAAAAGACGTAAAGAATGGATTTTTGATCTGTAACATGAAAATACCCTCAATAGACATGATGCGATATAACTGGAGCATCTCATGTCAATATGCACAAAAAATTGAGAACGGAGAACTTGGTGGGCTATTAAGAGATGTCATTGTGATGGGCAACTCACCAGAATTTTTCGAGTCAATTGATGCAAGAGGTAAAGATTTCCAGGTCAGGCCAATTGGAAACTGTGGCAAGGGCGATCCAATGCAAATAATGAGGATGGGAAATGGTGGTCCACATATACGTGGCAAGTCAATTGTAAAAAGTGTGGCAACATAAAATGTCTGAAAAACTAGCTGATGTGAAAAACAGAGTAATTTCTTGTATCAATTGCAGTCTCTCAAAATCAAGAACAAATGCTGTGCCGGGAACTGGAAATTATCATTCTGACATAATTTTTGTAGGAGAGGCTCCTGGAAGAAATGAGGACCTTCAGGGAAAACCGTTTGTGGGCACTGCCGGTCAAATTCTTTCTGAGGCACTGGAATATGCTGGATTTACAAGGGATCAGGTGTATATCACAAATGTAGTAAAATGCAGGCCTCCAAACAACAGGCAGCCGCTAGCAGAAGAGCGGACTGCATGCAGACCATATCTTTCAGAAGAACTGGAAATAATAAAACCCAAAATAATTTGCATACTGGGAAACACTGCGTATAGCTCACTGCTTGATGGTAGTGCCATAACAAAAAACCGTGGTAAGATTGTAAAAAATAACGGCCAGCTTTATTTTGTCACAGTACATCCAGCTGCGATAATATACAATCCTGGCCTGCGTCAAGTTCTCAAGGATGATTTTGTCTTGCTGGCACAGGCCCTGGATAAATTAAGAAAGGGTCTGGATGTGGAAATTTCACAATGAAGATACTTGCTCGCTCATTTTATGAACGAGATACAACAGATGTTGCCCGTGATTTGCTTGGAAAAATACTGGTTCGAAAAATTGACGGACAAATAGTGTCTGGAGTTATAGTGGAGACTGAAGCCTACCGATACAAAGACGACCCTGCAAGCCACACTTATGGAGGAATGACAGAGCGAAACAAGGCTATGTTTGGCCAGGTTGGAAGGGCATATGTCTATTTCACATATGGCATGCATTATTGTGTAAATGCAGTGGCACGAAGTCAGGATTATGAAGCAGGTGCGGTCTTGATCAGATCTCTTGTGCCAAGACAGGGAATTGATTTCATGTCAAGGCGGCGCAAAACTTCTGACATTTCAAACCTTACAAATGGACCTGCCAAGCTGACCCAGGCGTTAAAGATAACAAAAAAAGAATATGGGGAAGACCTCACAAAGAGATCTAACCTGTTTATCCTTGATGGACTGGAAATAAAAAAATCAGAGATTTTTGCAGGACCAAGAGTTGGAATAAAAAAAGCAAATGACAAGATGTGGAATTTTAAGATAACAAAAAATGTTTTTGACCAAAACTAGGAAGATGGACTTGGTCTTGCACCAAGTGTGGCAGTTACATCCATTGATTTTCCTTGTCTGTATACTGTCAGTACTACCTTATCTCCGACATTTTTCTGCTCGTCAAGATATGCTATTACATCATAGATTGTCTTGACTGGGTGCCCGTCAATTGCTGTTATGATGTCTCCTCCGTGTGGAATGTTATTTTGATCTGTTGTTGCTGGGGTTATGCCTGCCTTGTCTGCAGGTCCTCCCTTGACTGTGCCTTCAATTATTACTCCCTTGAAATTTCTTGCAAGACCGTTTGCAAGTGAAATGTCTGGATTCAAACTTCCTCCTGATATGCCAAGGTATGGGTGAGAGTATGTACCGTTTTTGATCAAGACTGGAGCTATTCTGCTTATGGCATTTACCGGTACGGCAAATCCCACTCCTGCAAAGTCACCTGTATTGGTGCTGATTGCAGTATTCATTCCAACTACTTGACCGTTCAGATCCAGCAGTGGCCCTCCAGAATTTCCTGGGTTGATTGCGGCATCTACCTGGATGACATCAGGGATTGAAAATCCTGCAGAATTATCGTTTGGAAGTAACCTTCCAATCTGGCTTATGATTCCTGTTGTCATTGTATCGCTTAGTCCAAATGGATTGCCTATTGCAATGACTTGTTGACCCACATCAAGATTTGACGAATTTCCAAGTGTTAGTGGAACAAGCGGCTCGTCTGAAAAGTTGTCAATTATCTGTATGACTGCAATGTCGTTTCCAGGATCCGTTCCAACAACCTTTGCAGTGTATGTATTACCATCAATAAAGGACACGTTTACTGTCTTTGATCCTTCCACCACGTGATTGTTGGTAATTATTCTCCCTTCCTTGTCATAGACAAAGCCTGACCCAAGTCTTGTAGATTGGCTTTCAAGCGGCTGTCCATTGATTATGAAATTATTGTCTACCGTTGAGACCTTGCTTGTTATCTGTACTACTGAATTTTCTGCGTTCTTGAAAATATGTGTAAGAGTGGAATCTGTTGCTACAATGCTTGATTCGGCAGATCCTGGAGGGCCGGGGGGTCCTTGTGGTCCAGGCGGACCTTGTGGTCCTGGTGGTCCCTGCACCGTTGCCTGTGATATGTCATTTAATGTTCTTCCATTACTAAATTGCAATGCAACCGTAGCAGCAAGAACGATGGTTATACCAATAAGTATGGCTTCAAGTTTTCTCATGTTGAAATCTCTGCCAAAATACTGGCCATCAAAATATTATATTTTACTATACATTGTTCCATGATGACAGTCGAGTTAACCGATCTGGTTTTTTGGTATTATGTTTTGCTAAACTTTGGTAATCATTACATAAATATACACACAAGTGACTGATCTCATCGTGGTAAAGAAGCAGAAGAACAAGGCCAAATCTAGTCCGATCTCTAAAGGTATGATAATAACGGTTGCAGTTATTGCAGTTGCTGTAGCAGGAGGAGTGTACTATCTATGGAACTCTGCAATTCCAGTAAACGTAGACCATCCAGTATTTGCAACAGCTTCCAATGTCTACATATTGGCAACTCACAATGATCAAGGGTATTATTATGATGAGCAATCGACTAAAACTGGAAAGAAGAGCATTTCTAGTACAAACGTTGACCCTTCCATTCACATTCCACAAGGAACACTTGTTGCATTACATGTGATAAATGAAGACAAGGATACCAGCTCAGACCAAGATCTGAACATTGATGCCTTTAATGTACATACAAGACATCTGAAATACTTTGAAGCTCAGACAATAAACTTTTTAGCTGACAAGGCTGGCTCATATCCGTACTATTCAACAATACATCCAGAAATGAAGGGCACATTAACTGTGGATCCGTAAATTTGGCAGTCAAAATGTTTTTTAGAAAATCTTTCCACATAAAACAGGAAAAGGCTAATCACAGATGAGTGAAAATAAGACACCTACATCTCGCCTTGACGTGCTTGATTTAATGGATAGTTTCATACAAAAAATTCTTGAAATAAGAAGAACTCTTCTTGGAGTCTCAATATCGGGTTTCATCCTGGCACCTTTTGCAATAGGGCTTTCTATCTTCTTGCTAACGCATAGCCACTTTTTCATTGTTCTTGAACGTGAATATGAATTTGGCATAGCACTGAGTATACTGCTAGGTCTAGTCATTGCAATATCTGCTGGTTGGATGATAGTGGGAATCAGGCAATATGCGACACTAAAGTCTTGGAATAAAAAATACCAAGAATATTTACAGCAGAAAGACGAGATTGACAAAAAGATTGCATCACAATATGGACTAGACCAGGATTAGATTTCTTTGTCTGGTTTGCTTTTCTTTCTTGGGAACAATGTTTCATAAGGATCTAAAATTGTTCTACAGAACTCAATCCCTTTTGGGGTTGGCTTGTAGATTGTAATAATACGTTTTCCCAGATTTCGCTCCTCGCTTTGAATCAAACCATTTGATTCTAGTTCCCCAAGTATTGGTTTGTGTTTTTTTAAATTCAGACCGCAAAAGCTCACAAGGGCTGTCTGGTTAAGCTCACCATACTGGACCAATGTGAGAATGATGTCCTTGATTATGTAAATTCTATCGCGGTATGGACTTGATCCTGACAATTTACATCACAATCCCTTTGGTATGGTACAATGCCTGATTATAATGATGTGTCTTATCATTGCTAATAGCTTCTTGCAAAAATTGCATGTATCTTGGTTTGATTCTCACATACGATACATTTGGAGTCTTGTGTTTTTGCATCAAATGGAATTACTCTGATATCTGCACCTGTTGATTCTTTGATGATCTCCTCACATTTTGTCTGTCCACACCATGGAGAATAAAGAAATGCGCCCTTTTCCATCTCTGACTTGAATTCTTCAAAATCTGTAACTTCTCTTGTTTTTTCTTTTAAAAGATTCTTGGCATTCTCAAATAAACTCTGCTGAATCTCTTCTAGCATGGCAAGAATTCCACTCTCTGTATTTTCAAATGCAAGATCGGTTTTTTTAAGATTGTCTCTTCGGACAAGAACCATCTTACCTTTTGCAATGTCCTTTGGACCTATCTCCACTCGCAATGGGACACCCTTCATCTCCCAATCGTGAAACTTGTATCCCGGAGTCACCTCATCTCTTACATCCATGTGTATGCGAAGATTGTGTTTTGCCAATGTCTGTTTTATCTCTGAGGCCTTGTTGAGGACAAGTTCCATGTCTTGTGGGGAATAGTATATTGGAACTATGACTACTTGAATGGGTGCAACTCGTGGAGGCAGAACAAGTCCCTTGTCGTCACCGTGAATCATGATCAGTGCTCCTATTAGTCGCCATGATACTCCCCATGATGTCTGCCATGCAAAGGTCTCTACATTTTGCTTGTCAAGGAACTTTACATCAAATGGTTTTGAAAAGTTTTGTCCCAAAAAGTGTGATGTTCCCATCTGAAGGGCTTTACCATCTGGCATGATTGATTCCATTGTTGTGGTGTAAACTGCCCCAACAAATTTCTCCTTCTCGCTTTTTTTGCCAGTGATTACAGGAATTGCAAGTTCTTCTTCTACTGTCTTTTTGTACATTTCAAGTATTGCCATTACCTCCTCCTCTGCCTCTTCTTTTGTTGTGTGTACCGTATGGCCCTCTTGCCAGAGAAACTCTGATGTTCTCAAAAATGGCTTGGTTGCCTTTATCTCCGCTCTAAGGGCAGTATTCCAAAAATTAATCTTTAGGGGAAGGTCTCTCCAACTCTTTATCCATTTTGAATACATGGAATATGCAAG
>JAGWGU010000004.1 GCA_028867275.1 Nitrososphaerota archaeon | reverse complement strand
CAAAAGGTTTATCATTTCGAATTACTATTTTGAATTATAAAATTGGAAACATCCACTAAAAACTTGATTTTTGGCATGGACTTGGACCCGTTCGGAACTGCAAACCGGCAACCGCATTTACTTATGCAATCCCTTTCTGATTATATCTAATGCATTCTGAGCCCTTTCAGGTTTTGGCAGCTGTATCATAAACACATTAGAGCTTCCATATTGTGAATTAGGAGAAGACAAGGCAAGCATTGTAGTTTCTGCTAATGCTTCAAAGAAATCCACAGCCTCATTTGCATATATGAGAAATTTTTCTTCAATATTGCCCTGAGAGAATTGCAAGGTAACTCTGACAAAAACATGGCCTAGTCCATCTTGTAGTATGTTCAGGTTCGTCTCAACAGAAACTGGTTTTCCTGCAATATTTTTCATTATATCATCAAACTTTTTTCCATCTACAATAATGCAAGGTACTTTTTTTCCCTCAAAATCAAAGAGTGTGACGTCTTTGTGCCTTTGGGAGAGAAATTTCTCAAGTTCTTCGCTAGCCATAAAGTAAATGCATATTGACTTTTTTAAAAAGATGATCTGTAAAGACTAGACAATACTCAAAGTTTTTGCCAAGAGTTCTATTCTTTCATTATCTTCTTCTGTGAGTTTTTTGTCATTATACTTGTTATTGAAGTAAATCAAGTCCACCACCTTGGACTTGTCCATGTTTACAACCGTGGCATTATATGGTGTCTGAATTTTTTTGTTTGTCAGTATAACTAGCTTGTCCACTACAGCAGATTTTGATATATCTGAGATTTGCTCCAGGTCTGGAATGCCCAATTCATCAGCAATCACAGCTAATCCTATTTTTGATCCAAAGTTGTCTTGGTAAACTGCATCAAGAAGTAGATTTTGCTTTTCTAGTTTTTGTATCGTACCCATCTCCTGAGCGAAAACGGTTAGACTTTTGACCGCATTTTTTATCTCCTTTTCAGTATTTCCGCCATTTCTTCGTATTGCCAAAAAGTCAGATATTGGAATATTCATGATGCTTCCTCTTACTCTAAGTCCTGGATATGATTGTCTTATGGCCTCGTCAATTACTGTTTCATCAATTTTTTTGGAATTTGATTGCATTGCTTTTTCCATTGCTTGGTACAAGATGTTAATGACAGAACGTACGTTTCTAAACTCTGTAAATTCATCGTATAAAACCTGAATTTTCTCATTTAGCTCTTGCTGTTCTTCAGATCCAAATTTGCTGCCTCTATCACTGTGTTTTATGTACTCTGTAACAATCTCTGCAAGTTCATCTTTAGAGTTTGATCCTGCCAGATCTATTTTGTAATTTGCCTTTTCTAGTCTGTCAAATACAGATGGATTAGTGTTCTGAATCTCCAAGTAACCTGAGGGTGTAGATATCAACAACAGCACACAGGCAGGAAGATGTGCGTTTATGACTCCCTTGATAAATTCAATAGAATCTTTGTTCCCATCAAGCTCATCCATTTCAAAGACAAGAACTTTTCCCAAAAACCTATGGGTCAATTTAGATATAGATGACAACATTCCAATCAGCGTTTCCAGATTTTTGACTTCGTCAAATGAGTTGGAAATTACATTTTTAATCAATATGGATTCATGATAATCAAATTTGTGAATCAGAAAGGCAGTAAGGTTTTCCATAGATACAGACTGTTTTCCCTTGATGATGTCCTCGGTCTTTTCTTTTATTGTCATACCAGTTAGTTTATTTACAAAGGTATAGTCAAGCGCCTTTTTTGCAGAATTGTCACCTTGTTCTGCATTTTCTTTTATATAATTCAAGAATTTTTCTCTCAATTGTACAAAGAATTCATTGTCAAAGCCCTTGAGTATTGCATCATATATTCCAGAAACAGTCTTTGGTGAAATTGTAGACAAGTCAATATAAGAACACTCGGCATTGTATCGCCCTTTGAGGCTCTTGACATGTAAAGATAGATGAGTTTTCCCAGAGCCTACGTCTTGCACAACTGTGATTACGCGAAAGTCATTATTTTCAGCAGTCTTGCCCTCTACTTTTCTATTTAGCTCCTTTATGCACTCTAGTATGGCAGCTTTTGCTTCCTTGTGCCTTTTTCCTCCAAGTATCTTTGCATCTTTTTCCGTGGGGGTTGGACTACTTGGATATGGATTTAGTTCTAAATTATATGGATACATCAGATATTCCTCACATAGCCATGAACAAGCCCACGCATTACAATGCCTTCCTGGCCTCCCGATGAGATTTCATATCTATCTTGGTGATTTTCAATCAAATTTGTTGCCATTTGATAAAACTTTTCCTTGGACAGATTTTGATTTTCACAAACTTTCTCTCGGACTTTATCAAATGGAACCCAGCCTATGGATGTGGATGATTCATTTAATGAACTGTTAAAGACTCCTTCAAAATCATCATTTTTGGAGCTGGCTTCTTTTAGTGAAGATCGTTCCAATTCTTCTTGCAGAACGTCTGCATGTGCTTTCACTTTTGCAATGGATTGGTTCACGCCTGCCAGCATGTTAAGCATCAGTTTGAATTTTGGGTCATTTTGTGTTGCATGCTGAACATAGTTCTCGCTAGTCCAAACAAAATATGCCACACCTTTTTTTTCAATAAAGATTTGCTCATTTGCCTTTAATTCCTCCAGCACACTCTCACAGTCCTTCCCAAATGCTTTTTTCAGGTCAATCTTCTTTACCCCATTCACTCCAGAAGACTCGATTTTTTTAAGTATCTCGCCTTTCACAGATAGGGTTCTACAAAATTTTATTTAATATCCAAGGTGATACAGGATAACAATTTGGTGAAGATTTGTTACCTCTAACACCAAGGCAGATAGGAACGTGTGAGAGGGTCTTGAAAAAGAGAGATCAGTCATAATATAAGGCATAACAAGATAAGGTGTTTGCAGAATGATGATTGGGTATACTGAACATATGATGAATTATACCTGGGGTATCTGACTGCTTGAAAAATACAGACCAGACGCGTAGACTCAAGGATTAAATCCTAAAAGGCCCAATAAATGAGTCATTGAAACCACAGAACGATCCGTGGAAAGACAAACTGACTTCGGACCAATATTTTGTGTGTAGAATGAAGGGTACAGAACCGCCCTTTACTGGAATATATCACGATTCAAAGGAGAAGGGTGTTTACAAATGCCTATGTTGTGGAACCGAATTGTTCAGCTCAGAGACAAAGTTTGATTCTGGAACAGGATGGCCAAGCTTTTGGGAACCAATTGCAGACAATGTAAAAGAAGACAAAGATACGAGTCATGGCATGCTGAGAGTAGAGGTATCATGCAAGAAGTGTGGTGCTCATCTTGGCCACGTATTTGGTGACGGTCCAAGACCCACAGGTTTACGATACTGCATAAACTCCATTTCACTAAAGCTTGATAAATAAATCAGACAACTGGTAATAGCAAAGTTACCTTGTCATTAATAGTACCGTATGATACCGTAATGTATGTTAAATTGCGAGTTTTGTCCAAAACAGTTCTTTGAAACTGCAAACGGCTTGGTAGCAAAGACATTTCATGAGAGTCTACACGATCCAGAATTAGTAAATAACTAAATCTGGTTCTTTTTTTGTACCATACAAAATCAAAACCTAACTTTTTTATCGGTTGCTTTCATTCTAATTTAAAGTGGCTAAATCAAAACGTGTAGAATCAAAACCAAAAGAGTCTACGCATGATGTTGTCAAAAAAATGTCATCAATTTCAGATGCTACCAAGACTCTGGCTTCTGAGGTAAAAACAATGTCAAAGATATTTGCAGAAAACCAGAAAATATTGATTTCTCTTAAAGACATGATATCATCAGTAAATTCATCATTAGATCAGATTCAGAAAAATTCAAGACAAATAAACATAATTGAAGAAGATACGCAGCGCTTGTTTTCCGGGATGAGCCAAGTCAAAGCACATTCTAATTTGATAGACAAGATAAATAATCAAATAAACAAGCTTCAAGACCACGTAGAGAAAATTCGTGACAAGCAAGAGTCCATGCCAGATACCAACAAAATCATGCAGAGCATTGCTGACAGCATAGATTCCACTAGAAACAACACCAAAATGATAATGCACGTATCAGAAAAAACTGAGAAGGTACGTGAAGAGATCAAAAATGTCATGAGCCGTACAGAATCAATACCTAGCCTCAGTAATGAAATTGAAGAGTTACGAAAAAGTACAAGTGACATATCAACCAAAACAGAATCGCTTTCTAACTTACATCAAGAAATTGAAGAAGTAAAACAGAGTACAAAAGAAATATCCTCAAAAACTGAAAAAATGTCAGGATTAGAGGAGAGCATATCCAATCTGAAAGGCGAAATAGGAACTATAATCTCAAAGACAGATTCCATACCAGGCTTGAATTCTCAGATAAGAAATGTAGGCTCAGAAATTGATTCATTGATAAAGAAAACAGATTCCTTATCTGCGCTTGGAGATGATATTAGAAATATCAACTCAGAGTTTACCAATTTCAAAGAAAACATTATTGGCAAGAGCAATAATCTTGACGAAAAAATATCAGATTTTGCAGAACTGTTGAACAAAAACGCGGCGTCAATCTCAGAGTTCAACAAGAAAACATACGAAATTTCTCAACAGCTACAAGATATTCGTAGTGTTACTCACAAGACATCTCAGAATACCTCACACGAAGTCATGGGATTGCTGCGTTTGTCGGAATTTCAGTCAAACATCAGAATGCGTTCTGAATCAAAATATGGTACGTTAGAAGATATTGAGAAGATGACAGGACAGACCAAAGACATGATAAATCTATTTGATCGAATTTCCATAGAGGTAGAAACAAAGATGCCACTGCCTTTTGAGGTAAAGCAATGGAGCATTTCAAAGATTTTAGATTGTGCAGATAAATGGGAGATAAGGTTTACAGATGTATTCAGACTTTTGATCACAGAACTTGGCTCCGATATTGTAAAGGAAGCAATCAGAATAGAACAAGTTCGCGATCTTTTTGGAATACGAGCAGTAGACGAGATAAGACGCGAATTAAATATTACCTAGTCTTCATCTTCTTTGTCAAGAGACTGTTTTTTCTTCTTCAAAAGAGCAAAGATTCCAATAATTACCGCAACCCATATACTTCCAAACAACATGTTTGAGATACTTACGTACATGTACGGTGTTGCATCAAGCAAATTGAATACTATGGTCGTAGCTTGAGAGTGAATGTTAAGCATGCCAGTGTGAAATGCAGCAGTGTCTGGTGAAGTAGTTGCAATCCTATCAAGTGTAGACGACATCGTATTAAGATCTTTTTGCATCATTCCAAAGTCTGTGTCTTGTGTAGGAAATATCCAAACAGGGTTTCCAGATTTTGGAAGAAGTTGTTGGACTGTTTTTATATCATCAGCAATGGCTTGAGGATCAGAAGTAGCTTGAATTCTGATTAAAATTCCACGTGATTGATCTAATGGATAAATTGTACTGCCATACTCTTCGAATGCCATGACCACACCTACTACGATCAACCCAATTATTCCTGCTAATGCAATCTTATAGTAATTATTTGCCATTTTTTCTGCCTTTGATTCGACTCTACCTCTTGATTTGCCTTTTTTAAATGTTGAATGAGATATGCTAAGATATGCAATGTAAAGAAATCCAGCTACTTGAATTCCTATTATTGGCACAAATACAGGATTATTAGAAAATATTGCAACAAATATGCCAACTATTCCATATACACCAAAAAATATCTCAAGAAGAGTAGTTTTTGTAAATGGAAGAGCATATGCCTTGTCTCTCCAATCATCATCATTTTTTATTATTCCAAATTTTGGCGTACGTAAAAACTCATTTTTTTTTCCAAAAAGTGCATCAAAGACTGCCACAGTATTATTAACAGACATGCCAGCAGAATAGACTATCAAATACAAATAGGAAATTGTCTTTGATCTCCATTTTTTCGTATACATTTGTTGGATAACCAAGATGTATGCGACAGGTCCCATTGCCAAGTAAGCAATTATGGTCAGTGCAGGCAACCCACTTACTATATAGAGATTTATTTTTGAAGCCAAAAGTATTGGTAAAATTAGAAATTGTGCCAGAACTAACGGATGCACAATGTGCCTTGTGAGCTGAACAAATGCCTGAATCTTGGTATCAACTGGCAATTTCTTTATTGTAACAGATCCAAGTAATTTTATGGCACACTGTATCGAACCTTTTGCCCATCGAAATTGTTGCCTTTTTGCCGAATTCATTTGTACTGGAAGTTCTGCGTCTACTACAATATCAGGAATGAAGATACATTTCCAGCCTTTCATTTGTGCCCTATAACTTAGGTCTAGATCTTCAACCAGAGTAGCAGTGTGCCATCCTCCAGAATCTTCAATACATTGTTTTCTCCAAATACCAGCAGTACCATTAAAACTCATAAAGAGATGAGAATTGCTTTTTGCTTTTTGTTCCACTAGGAAATGAAAGTCAAGACTAAGGGCTTGTGCCTTTGTAAGAGGAGAATATTTTTCGTTTACGTGTCCCCACTTGCACTGAACTAATCCTATATCTGGAGTACAGAAATAAGACAATGCTTTTTTCAGGAACCATGTTGGAGGTATAAAATCAGCATCAAAAATTGCAACAAAGTCACCCTTTGCAAACTTCATTGCATTTCGAAGTGCACCTGCCTTGTATCCCTTCCTGTTTGACCTTCGTATATGATGTATGTCAAATCCCTTTTTTTTGTAATCTGAAACTAGATTCTCAAGCAGATCAGACGTCTCATCAGTTGAATCATCAAGTACTTGGATGCATAGTTTTTCTTTGGGATAATCTAATGCACATACTGCATTTACCAATCTTGAAGCAACATATTTTTCGTTGTATATTGGAAGTTGAAGTGTAACAGTTGGATTTTCTTTTAATTCTATAGAATTATTTTTTTTCTGACGCCTTGCAATTACTACAAGATAGTAAAAGTTGCAGGTATAGAGAGTAATTATCATTGCAATACTAATGAAAACATTCCAGAGAAACAGTGTCAGAGTATTAGGAAGAACATGTGTTAGCATTTGGAGTTTTTCAACTCTAGAGTCTTTATAGCCGTACCGCTAAAATTTCGTTATCCTTTCTTTGATATTTTTATTGCCTGAACTGGGCATACGTTTTCGCATGCCAGACAAAATATACAATCAGGTTCTCGTGCCATCAATGGTTTTTTATCAGAAGCTGGATGTCCCGCAAACTCTGCCCATTCGTAAACTTTGACAGGACATGCATCTATGCATGCGCCATCACCTATACAGATATCATAATCAACTGATACAAATTCTCCCCAGATTCCAAGTATTTCATTACCTTTTCGGTGACCAAATACCTTTATCTTGTGACTAGAGGGGGCAGTAAAAGTCTCGACAACTTTGAGTTTTGATTTAAAGTCAACATCTATTGGACCTGGCTTTGCTCCAGAAGGTGTTTCTGGTTCTGCTTCTTGTGTCACCTGTTGACCTGGTTGAGGAGCTGCTGGTTTTGGTTTTGGTTTTGCATTAGGAACTATCTGAGCTAATGGTGTCATCTCTTCCAATCCTTTAAGGGCTTGTTCTTGCGTCAGTTGTTTTGTTTTAACGTCATGCTCTATCATTTTGTCGGCAAGTACACTATTTCGTAAAATTGTATCAATGATCATCTTTGCATTTGTATCTGCTTTCTTTCTATAATCTTTAACCCAGAGACCGTCTCCATATTTTTCAACTGGGTATACTTGATAGATCATGTCTACCACCTCGCCAGTTACAATCTCAACTTGAACTTCAAGATCTATGGATTTGTATCCACTGTCATCTGGGTCCGGTAGATTTTCTTCTTTCCAGCGATATGTAGCATAAATTCTGTCAGCGAATTTATCCATTTCAAAGACTTTCTTGAACCCACTAACAATAGAATCGATTTCATAAGTATCTTCAAGTTTTACAGGAAGACGATAAAGACCAAGTTTGTAACTGTGTAAAGGATAGACTCCCCTTTTCGATGTGGCTGATTGAACTGTATACACTTTATCCTTTAGCAGGAGTGACATCCGATTTGTATAATGAAAAAAGAGTTTAAAAATGCTTCTTAATAATCAGGACAAGTCTCTTCTCGGATCTTTCGATATCTCTGCTCCATCTCAGTTGCATGCTCAAGGACCTTATCAAATCCATACTTGTCCTTAGGAAAGTACCATCGTATTCCCACCTTGTGTCCTATCCCATCCATATCATAGATCATCCCTTTATCGGAAGATACACCATATTTCTCATCAATCGATCTTTCTTGTACTGTAAGACCACGCTTTGTCTTGTCTTCCATTATGATGTAAACAGGATCATCAAGTATGGTATAGAATATACCTTTTTTTAGAATTGGCAGTTCTTGACCTGTTTCGTTATTTTTCGATTGGGTTTCCAATCATATTACCCCATTCAGTCCACGATCCATCATAGTTTCTAACTTGAGGATATCCAAGAAGATACTTTAGAACAAACCACGTATGTGAAGATCTTTCTCCTATTCTACAGTAACATATGACATCCTTATCAGGTGTAACGCCTTTTGTTTCGTAAATTTTCTTGAGATCCTCTACTGATTTGAAGGTACCATCAATATCATTTACTGCACTTGCCCAAGGAATATTGTTTGCATTTGGAATGTGTCCTCCTCTCTGAGCATGTTCCATAGGATATTCAGCTGGGGCGGTTACTTCACCAGTGAACTCTTTTGGTGAACGTACATCAACTAGAACAGTATCATTTTTGTCAAGTGCCCTTCTCACATCAAAGAGATATGCACGGAGTCCTTCATTTGGTGGTTGTGCAACATAGTTTGTTTTTGGTATTTGTGGTTCATCCTTTGTGTAAGATTTGTTTTCCATTTCCCATTTTTTCCTCCCACCATTCATGATCTTTACATTTTCGTGTCCATAATACTTGAATATCCAAAATACAAAAGCAGCAAACCAGTTGTTAAAGTCACCATACAAAATAACTTCAGATTGTGTAGTTATTCCATTTCTTGACAGTAAATCTTCAAACTGAGATTTACTGATTATATCTCTAGTAATAGGATCATTAATGTCTCGCTTCCACCAGATTAAACTTGCTCCAGGGATATGGCCTTGCCTGTAGGCATTTTCAGGGTCATAGTCAACTTCTACAATTTTCAACGATTTATTGCTCAAATTCTTTGAGACTGTTTCTGTATCTACTAAAACTGGTTGTGCATAATTCATTTTGTCTCTACCATACAAGACTCAAAGGGTTCTTAATATTTTATACTCATCAGATGCTTTTTAAGTGAAATTAAAATTAGTAATTTTGGTTGGATCTTCACAATGTTGCGTTGATAAGCAAAGTTGGTTCAAAGGAATCAGAGGATGCAGTAAAAAAAGTTGCCAAAAAGTTGCTTGCAAAAAAAATCAAAGTGTACACGGTTTCAGGCGTAGATGTAGACGGAGCCAAGAAAATCAATGATCTTGAAGATCTCAGGACCACAAAACTAGATTTGACAATTACACTTGGAGGAGATGGAACAACTTTACGAACTTTTAGGTATCTAGAAAACGAGGTTCCAAATCTTGCAATAAACGTAGGTGGAAACAGAGGCATATTATCAGAGATAACACTGCCCCAGATTGATACTGCCATTGAACAAATTATTTCAGACAAGATTTTTTTGGACAAGCGAACTAGAGTGGTTGCTTCTTGTGGAGGACAAGATTTTCCCCCAGCGTTAAATGAAATCTACATCAATAGACAAAATTTAACAAAGACATCATTGTTTGAGATCAAATTTCAAAGTGATACTGTAACACAAAAAATGGATGGAGTTATTGTTGCAACTCCAAGTGGTTCCACAGGCCATTCCTATTCTTTAGGAGGTCCAATTCTTCATGAAAGTCTAGATGTTCTCATCATAACACCGGTTGCCCCAGTCAACAAGTTACCATCAATTGTGGTTCCTGATGAAAAAATTGAGATCATAAGTAATCACGATTCAAACATAATCATGGATGCTCAAGTGATCAAAACCGCCAGATTTGATGAAGTGATAACTATAAGAAAATACAAAAAACAAGCTGTGTTTGTAAGACTGAAAAAACAAGGTTTGAGACAGATGAGTAAGCTTGGTTTCTAGAGTCTTAGATGCCACATCATTTTATGCAGGAGTACCGTTTTCTTCACAAGAACAGAGTTTTACGACTCCACTAGTTTTTGAAGAAATCAAACATATTAAAAAAAGTCATAATGCCGTACAAACTCTCATTGATTTAGGCAGATTAAAGATTGTAGAGCCGGAAGAAAAATTTATCAAATTCATTTTGGAAGAGTCAAAACATACAGGAGATCTTTCCGAGTTATCAAAAGAAGACATGTCAGTACTTGCATTGTGTGTCCAGCTAAATGGCGAACTGGTAACAGATGATTATACAGTATCAAATGTTGCAAGACATTTGAACCTAAAAGTTATTCCAATAATGACCAAGGGAATATCCAAGGTGTTAGACAGCGTTTATTCCTGTCCCGCATGCAATAAGAATTTCAAGAAAATGTCCGACTGTCCTATTTGTGGAAGTAAATTAAAGAAAAAATCATCCCAAAGGAAGTCGTCTTCCAACCCAGTCCGCAAAAGAGCCATCATATAGCTTTACGTTTTCATATCCAGCTAGTCGTAATTGAGTAAAAACATTTGCGGCCCTGTGACCAAGTGCGCAGTAGCATACCAATTCTTTGTCTTTTGGTATTTGCTGCTCATTGAAAATTCTCAAAAGTTCATCTTTTTCTTTAAAGAGAGAACCGCTTTCCCCGACACCCTCAGTAAAAGGAAACAGTATTGCATTCTGTATCCTTCCTGCCATAAATTCTTGAGGAGATCTGGCATCAATAATTGTGGCAGTGTCTATTTTTTTGTGGAGTTCTTCTGCCTCAATTCTTATCGAGGTATTTATTTTTGGAATAAAGGTTCTAGTTACCGGTTTTGTAACATCCCTAGTAATTGGAAGACCTTTTTTGTGCCACGCCCTTATTCCAATATCAAGAATTTTTGTCTTTTCATGTCCAAAATATAAAAATGTCCAAGCTATTCTTGCAGCAGATGGATCAAGATAATCGCCATATATGATGACAGTTTTTGAATCATCTATTCCAAGTGAGCCAAACAAGATAGCGGCCTGATCACTTTCAATTACAAGATTTGCCCCATATTGATTAGTTTTTACAACTTTTTCAACTCCCAAAGGCTGAGAGTTTGGAATATGAGCATAAGAATATGCAACATTTCCACGAGAATCTAATATTACAAGATCTGGATCATTGTAATGCTCTGCTAACCACTGATGTGAAGATATCAATTATTTGATTAGAATTAAGATGAGATATTTGAATAATGTGTCATACATCGTGCAGCGTCTTTTGATCAGTTTTTTTTCCAGTCTTGTTTTCAGCATCAAGTATTTTGCGTATCTTTTGGGCACGAGCTTCTCCCATTCCATTTATTTTTGACAATTCAATAGATGATGCATTCAATGAATTACTTGTAGAGCCAAATTTTTCCAGCATTCGTGACGCAAGTTTTTCTCCAACACCTGGTAAACTACACAAAATGGATAATTGTTGTTGTTTTAAATCACCAGATTTTCTGATTTTTTTAAGAAAGGGTCCTTTTACTGTCCCCTGTCTTGCACACATGGATATCAACAATTTAGCAGTATGAGAGGCATTAGGAGTTGGGATTACAGGGATTTTGAAATCCAACACAACAGAAGACATGGCTCCATAGAATATAAGAGGGTTTTCTGTAATTTTGTCAATCTCGTCAACATTTCCTTCTATTATGATAGAGGGATGCTCAAAGTGTTCTTTTAGCCGATTGCATTGATCAAATAACCTCCCATCAAAAACTGATGATATGAAATCATTAACGCTTTTTCTTTCCACTATGGTTTCAGGTGCAACAATGTAATCCCCTACAGGCAAATTCATCATCTCCACTTTCACTCCAATTTGTTTTAACAGATCAGGGATTCCACTCTTTCTTTCCCTTTCGTCAATTACCATTCGGAGATCGTCAATTTTCATCAAACAGTTATGTTTCTGTAAATATTTTATTTAGGAGTATCTGTCTTTTGTTGTCCTGGCGGAGCAGTAGCAGGCCCTCGTAGCATCTCTCTGATTTTAGTTTCAGCTTCTTTCAGGTTTTCCTTTATTCTAGTTTCTTGTTTGGTTAACACTGTAAGTCTTGTATTTGCAAGTTCTTTTTTTTCTTGTAATTCTGAAACCAACGTAGATTTAGTAGATTTGACAAGGATTGATCCTGCAGTTTTGTAAACAGTATCATCATCATTTGCCTTTTGCAGGACTTCAAGTGCTCTTTCAGTTTCTAGATGTTCTGATTCAAGATGTTGTTTCTGAAGCATGATAGACTGTAAGTTTTGTTGTAATTGTTGCAATCTACCTACCTGTTCTTGTAACCATGGAGGAAGTTGTTGTTCGCCTGCAGACATGACTGTCTGACTTGTTATTTTGTTTATATCTTTACCGATTCGATGGAATCATTACTTGCCTGAACAAGTCTCAATGTAGAATTCAGATTAGCACGTAGGTGCGAGATTTCTTGTGCATCAATCATGATTGTAATTTTTTCATCAAGAGAAAAATTTGTTTTTGTCGGGTTTTCGTCATAAAATTTGTTATCGGTTTCAATAGAGTGAAAAATTGATTTTGTTTTTTTGCCTGCAGAGATTTCTATCTTGGCATTATAGTTTGACATCGTATGCCAAGCCTGCAACCTTAAAGTTACATTTCTTACAAGCCCAAATTCCTACGGCTTCCCTTCCAAATCTCTCAGAACCACATTCTGGGCATTTTCTCTGTGCCTTTAGTTGTCTGTGGACTGAAGTGTATTTTTTTCTTGGTTTGAGGCCATATTTCTGACCTAGTCCTTTGAGTGATGCTGTTTTACCTTTTACCATCTTACATCAACTGCTCAAATTGCTTCCTTATTTTTCTTCCTACAACAAGTGCCAGTTCAGTGCATTGTAAAAGTTGTTCAGCAGTAAATCCATCACTTCCACCCTTTTGTACAGCACAAATGTTACCATCAGAATTTGTCGTAATTGTAATTCTTGCATCCATACAGGATTCTTCATCTTTGCTTGGATCAACTATGACATAGTCACCAATCCTTGCCATGGTAACAGACACAGGTAGTGTCTTTATCGGAGGCTTGGATGTTACTCCTTCTACAAGAACAGGTGCTTCATCTTTTATCTCATATTTTGGAACGGTACAGGAGAGTATTCCAGCTACAGATGCATAAGAACATGCATCAAACAGATTTCCACCAGAATCTATCACACTGCTATCAATGAACATTCCAATGACAGACTTGTCCTCAATTAGAACAAGTTGATGTAAATCAATCATTTCAGTCTCTCTTATTCCCCTATCAACAACTCTTGCAAGTTCTATGACCTCTTCATTTGGTGGTCCCGGCTCTGCATTTGGATCTGCCAAGGGCAGAATCTCTGCTGTACAGATAAGAATTCCCTTATCTCCAAGATCTGGAAATGGTTTGTCTGGTTGTATCTTCACACCGGTTATAACTTCAGTATTTCCTAATTTTACTCTGGCAGAACCATTAGCCTTTGGGATAACTCCTGTTTCAATAATTAGCGGTCTTTGTTCATCAAGTGCTCTCCCATCAATTCTTTTTCCTGTTTTGAGGAGATCAAGAATTTTATCTCGTTTTAGTTGATCTAGTATTTGAGAATTCAATTTTATTGCTCACCATTTTGGAAGTATTTTTCCATCAATGCCTTTCTTTGAATTTCATAAACTCGTTTACAACCTACTAACGCAGTTTGCATACATGTTTTGAATTCTTCTGGTTTTAGGATACCATCAAGCTGCAAAAGTGTAACTTTTCCCATATTTGGCATCAATGCCACTGGCATGTCTGCTTGTCCCTCTTGATCTTCTTCATTATTGACATCAAGCACTATCCTGTCTGCCACTTTACCGGCGGCACAAGCAGATACCAAGTCGCGCATTGGAATACCTGCATCTGCAAGAG
The DNA here is from genome assembly GCA_028867275.1 of Nitrososphaerota archaeon. Taxonomy (GTDB): domain Archaea; phylum Thermoproteota; class Nitrososphaeria; order Nitrososphaerales; family Nitrosopumilaceae; genus Nitrosotalea. The sequence continues at coordinate 41,432 of JAGWGU010000004.1, read as the reverse complement.
CAACGGCGGCGGCATCAAGTGCAGCACATCGTGAACCACCATCGGCTTGAAGAACTTCAATGAATACATCAATTACAGTACGTGGATAGTCTTTTAGTATTACAGCAGGTTGCAACGCCTCCTTGATAACTTTGGAAATCTCAATCTCTCTTCTTGATGGGGCAGGATTTTTTCTTTCAGTTACAGAGAAAGGAGACATGTGATATCTACAGCGAAGAATTCCAGAATCTGGATTTGCCATGTGTTTTGGGTGAACATCCCTAGGACCAAAAACACCTGCTAAAATCTTGTTCTTTCCAAATTCAATATATGCAGAACCGTCTGCATTTTTTAGTACTCCAACTTTAATAGAGATGTTTCTAAGCTCGTCTAATCTCCTTCCATCACATCTAATTCCATCTTCAGTCATTAATTGTGTCATTGTTTTCACCATCTGGTACCCCAAGCATAGATTTGACTCTTTCAGTCAAATTTGGCGTATGCGCAAGGGCATCAATCATTTTCACTGCTTCTACTGCCTTTAATAATCCCTCGGAATCCTCACACGATATTACTATCCACCCATTTTGACCTATTGTTATAATTGCTTTAGTAGCCATCTCTATTGTTTGGATCATAGAACCACGTTTACCTATCAATCTAGGCACTTTGCTTGGAGATATCTCTACCAGCTCACCTGCTTCAATTTTACCAAGATCTCTATCTTGTACTGTCAGAAGAGGATCTCTTGATCTATCAAAATTAGCAATTCTAGTTGCAACCAAATCGCCAATATCCAATCTCTGTCTTAGTTCATCTTTTGTAGGAGAATAGTCTCTGCCAAAAACATCTTGTGCAGGCAAGAATCCAACAAAACACGAATTAATATCAAACTCCCAAGAGAGCGGCGAAGTTCCAATCACTTTGCCAATGACCAAATCATTTGTCTTTGGCATATACCCCCCAGTGAGAGGAATTACTTTAACCGAATTTTCAAAAATCTCTGATATTCCAACACATGTTGAAATCATCCTATCACCATCTTGATACACATTTTGCTCAGGTCTCAAAGGTCCAGTTGCGATTACATCGCCTGGAATAACGTATCTTCTTTTTACATCCATCATTTTGCAACCTCAATAGAAGCAGTACCTTTAGTTACAGAACCTAACCTATCCATTACATTTGCCCTTGCCGCCGCCGGTATATCTAGTATTACTTTGAGTGCGCCATTTGCTTGCCATTCTTCTTTTTTCAAAGTTCCAAATGACTTTAAGACAGAATAAGATTGAGCCGCAAATTGTGCTGGTACCACAATTTCAAGAAGCATGTTTTCAGACTTTAACGGAATTATAGAACGAAGCTGTTCAATTATTTCTTTGATCTGTTCATCAGTATTTCTGAAAGGATCAACTGACACTCTTGCATCATCCATGGCTTGTTCTATTCTAAGCGGAGGATGTGGAAGATGTGATCTTGGATCAACATATGTTTTGGAGATAAAGTCTACTATCTGCTTACGTTTCTCAGATACCATTTTTCTTCTCTGATCTGTTGTAAGATTTAGATCTCCTTTCTGAAGCATTATAGTAGCAACTGCGTTAGCATCAGTGGTTTTGAATGCCTTCATGAGTTTCTCTGTAGATGCCCTAGTACCTTTATTGGAATCAGAGTAAATCTCCTCTGAAATCAAGACACCCGATATGTCTTTACGCTTACCCAACTTGAACTCCAATGCAGGATCTGGCTTTACTAATATCTCAAATTTTTCGCCTTCTACTGAGAATCTTACAATTGTCACTTTAGTATCCATAATTGAGGTAACCATGCTCAGTATTTATCTATAAAGAAAAACTCGCTAGATTTTTATTTGGAATTTCAGTCCTTTTTCGTAAGATTTGACTTCTTTAGAGATTGTTCAGGAAAGTGGTAACAGTATGGTTGTTAAATTAAAGGGCATACCTGTACAATATGCCAACGCACTAAGACGAATTTGCTTGGCAGGAATTCCCACATTTGCAGTTGATGATGTCATAATTATTGAAAATTCCTCAGTTTTGCCTGATGAGGGAGTAGCCCATAGACTTGCCATGATGCCACTTAGAACAGATCTTGAAAGATTTGTGGAGCCATCTGCGTGTGATTGCCACAGTGAACTTGGCTGTAGTCGATGCAGAGTATTACTCATGCTAGATTCAGGTAATTCAGATACAACTCGTACTATCACTTCATCAGAGATTAGTTCAGAGGATGAAGTCGTAAAACCAGTTAGCCCTAACATTCCAATTGTTGCACTAGCTCCAAATCAGAAATTAAAAGTGGAGGCTTATGCTAGACTAGGCAGAGGTAGCGATCATGCCAAGTGGAATTCTGCCACAGTTTCAGCTCTTACATCTACAAACAACCCTGACGAACACGTTTTGACCATAGAAACTACAGGTAGCCTCACGCCAAAAGAAGTTCTGCGTGCATCCATTGAAGAACTTGAAAAAAGATTAGGCGAATTCCAAAAGAATGTAGCCACGCTCGGTTGAAGCATATATTATATTTGGGTAAAATTGGGCATTATTACACATGACTAATCAGATTGTTATTCAAATGGTGAAGGCCTTACGTGGTGCTTCAAAGAAGAACAATGCCCCAATATGGGAAAGATTAGCAGATCTAGCTTTAAAACCAACCAGAGCAAAAAGAACAATAAATTTGGGTCAGTTGGACAAATTTGTTGCAGATAATGATGTCGTAATTGTACCAGGCAAAGTTTTAGGAACTGGAAATCTTTCACATAAAATAACACTATGTTCATTTTCAATATCAACCACTGGAGCAAAAAAAATAACCGAGTCAGGTGGAAAATTATTAGACATATCTCAGATTATCAAGAACCATCCAACTGGAAAAGGAGTGAAAATAATTGGTTAAACAAGTTACTGAAGTAAAACCATCAGAGAAGAATGCGGCACCACAGACAATCATAGTAGATGGAACAAACATGATAGCTGGTAGACTTTGCTCTCATGTCGCAAAATTACTCATAAAAGGAAATAGAGTATCAATTGTCAATGCTGAGAACATCATGCTTTCAGGAGACAGAAAATTAATCATTGAAGAATATAGAAAATTCTTGGAGATTGCAAGTATCAACAATCCTAAATTTGGTCCATTCCACCCCCGTAGACCAGACACCATGATAAGTAGAATGGTACGAGGAATGTTACCAAAGAACAAACCATCAGGCAAAACATCTTTGAAAAGATTAAGAGCGTATCTCGGAGTACCAAATGAATTAAGATCAAAGAAAACAACACAATTTGATGATGCTAAAATTAGAAGACCTTCTCCATATTATACAACTTTGGGAGAATTAGGCAAAATGGTTGGGTGGCACGAATAATGGTAAAGTTAGAAAGCTATTATGCATCCAGAAAGACTGCACGTGCACATGCATTCATTACAAAAGGAGTAGGTCGTGTAAGAATTAACAATATTCCAGTAGAAATGGTGCAGCAAGAGGTAGCACGAGAAATCATGTTAGGTCCTCTAGAAATTGCAGGAGATCTCAGAAATAAGATAGATCTCTCAGTCAAGGTCAGAGGAGGAGGTTTTGTAGGACAGTCGTATGCTAGTGCAATTGCAATGTCAAGAGCAATGACAGGCTGGACCAAATCCAGAAAAGAACCAAAAGATCATCCACTCACAAGAACGATAAGAGAAGACCTAAGAAAACGATTAAGCGAATATGACAAGCACTTGCTAAGTGGCGATGACAGAAGAAAGGAACCCAAGAAATTTGGCGGTCCTGGTGCTAGAAGAAGAAAACAGAAATCATATAGATAGCATTGAAAGCTGTAATCTTGGCAGGAGGCCGTGGGACGCGCGGGAGGCCATTTACAGATTATATTCCAAAAGCAATGATTCCAGTCCAGGGGCGACCACTTGTTTATTACATTGTCAAATACCTTGCCAAGTTTGACATCATTGATGAAATAATCATACTAGGTAATTTTGCAGGCATTGGAAAACAAATAGAGAAATATTTTGAGAACCACGTTTCTTTTAAAAAACCAATAAAATTCATACAGGATTCACAGAGTGGAACTGGAGGAGATCTTGTTCATTTAAAGTCATCTCTTGGAAAAAGCAAAGAATTCCTTCTATGGTTTGTAGACAACTTGTGCCCAGTTGACATAAACAAGATGTATCAATTTCACAAGGATTCCAAGACATATGCTACTATAGCTGTAAGAAGATATAGAAAAGAAGAAACAGGATTTGCGATAGTAAAGAATGGAATCATTCATGAATTCAAGGAAAAGCCTACAATTGAACTACAGATGGCAGAATGTCTTGGAATATACATCATAGATTCCAAAATAATTAGTACAATCAAAACCGAAAGACAAAGAAAAAAGAATCTGAATCTTTCTTATGATATTTTACAACCCTTATCCAAGAAAGGAAGTATTGCAGCATATGACATAGGAAAAACTCAATGGTTAGACATTGATTCACCTACACGCATTGAGAGAAACAAAGAGTTGGTTAATTCAATAATAAAGAAATTTGGCTAGATTTTATGAGACTTTTCATAACTTGCAATCTGCTCTTCATGTAGTAAAGTCATTGCAATATCATCCAAGCCCTCAAGCAAGATCTTCTTCCAATGCGGTTCTATTTGAAATGAAATAGAAACATTGTCTGCCTTGATGGATTGAGTTTCAAGATCTACCTCAATTTCAGATTTTGTTGAAAATAATTTTTCTAGTATTTCATCTGAAACGCGTATTGGCAATATCCCATTTTTGAAACAGTTATTGTAGAATATGTCTGCAAAAGAGGTGGAGATTATCACCTTAAAACCATAGTCATCAAGTGCCCACACTGCATGTTCTCGACTAGAGCCACACCCAAAGTTATCTCTGGCAAGCAAAATCCTAGAATGTCCGTATGCAGGATCATTTAAGACAAAATCTTTTCTTGGGAGACCTCCTTTTTCATATCTCCAGTCATAAAACAAGTATTGGCCAAAGCCAGTTCTTTGGATTAGTTTTAGAAATTGTTTTGGCACTATCTGATCAGTATCAACATTTACCTTGTCAAGTGGCGTAGCTATGCTTTTTATTTTTTTGAATGGCTCCATTCTAGTTCAAATCCAATTCCCTTACATCTACAAAATGTCCATGTATTGCAGCAGCGGCAGCCATGACAGGGCTTACAAGATGGGTCCGTCCTCCAGTACCTTGTCTTCCCTCAAAATTTCTGTTTGAAGTACTTGCACATCTTTCTCCTGCTGCCAAGATATCAGGATTCATGCCAAGACACATACTACATCCAGATTCTCTCCATTCAAATCCAGCATCTTTGAATATTTTATCAAGACCTAGTTCTTCTGCATTTTTCTTTACAAGTTGTGAACCAGGAACCACCATTGCTCTCACTCGGGCTGAGACCTTTTTCCCTTTTACAACTCTTGCCGCTTCCATCAAATCTTCCAATCTAGAATTTGTACATGATCCAATGAACACCCTATCAATCACAATATCTGTAATTGCCATGCCAGGCTTGAGATCCATGTATTGTAATGCTTTTGTAGCGCCTTTTTCTTCCTCAGGATTTCCTTTTCCATATTCATCTGGAAATGGAACATTCCCAGTGACGTCAGTTGTCATGGCAGGATTAGTCCCCCAGCTCACTTGTGGTGCAATGTTTTCTGCACTAAATGTAAAAGATTTATCAAATTTTGCCCCGCTATCTGTTTTTAGATTTTCACGCCAGAGATTTACATATTCATCATAATTTTTTGGCGTGTATTTTCTTCCGCGAAGATATTGGTATGTTTTTTCATCAGGGGCAATCAATCCAGCTCGTGCTCCTGCCTCAATGGACATGTTGCATATAGTCATTCTCTGTTCCATTGTCAATTCAGATATGGTGTCTCCACGATATTCAATTACGGTTCCTGTTCCTCCAGCAGTACCAATTTTTTTAATAAGTGATAGAATGATATCCTTTGCAGTTACTGCATGAGGATTTTTCCTTTTTCCTTGAATATTGATTTCAAAAGTTTTTGGTTTCTCCATCATTATGCATTGAGTTGCCAAGACATGTTCTACATCACTTGTGCCTATTCCAAAGGCAAGTGAGCCAAAAGCACCATGTGTAGAAGTATGACTATCACCACAAACAATAGTTGTTCCTGGAAGTGTTATTCCCAATTCAGGGCCTATCACATGTACTATACCTTGATTTGGACTGTTAATATCAAATAGGGTGATTCCAAATTCTTTACAGTTTCTTTCAAGTGTTTTGATTTGTGTTGACGATGTTTGATCTATGATGGGCAACGATCTATCACTTGTTGGTACGTTATGGTCCATTGTTGCAAATGTAAGATCAGTACGTCTCACTTTTCTCCCATTGAGACGTAAACCATCAAAGGCTTGCGGAGATGTAACTTCATGAATAAGATGTCTGTCAACATAGAGTAGTGATCTACCATTTTCTTCCACCACAATATGAGAATCCCAAATTTTCTCAAACAAAGTCTTTGACATTTAGATCAGTATAATCAAAATCGGAGATATAATAGTATAAGACTCAAACTAGGGTTTGTAATTGAACAATCCGCCAGCTTCTACTATTTTGCCAATTAGGTCTGGAAAAGGCTTCATTTTGTAGACCTTGTTCTTGGTCAAGTTCCTGATCTCGTTTGCAGATATGTTTACTTCAAGCGAGTCACTATCAGAAATGTCCTTGTATGCGCTTTCATCGATTTCAATTGGAAGTAAAAAGGCGCCATCTACTGCGTTTCTATAAAATATTCTTGCAAAAGACAGGGCCAACACTGCCTTTATTCCTGAATAAGACAATGCAATTGGTGCATGTTCCCTAGAAGAGCCACATCCAAAGTTTTTTCCCGCAACTATAAAATCACCTGGTTTGACTCTCTTATGAAAGTCCTTGTCTAGTCCCTCCATTGCATGCGTTGCCAACTCTGCATAATCATGAATCTTAAGATATGGGCCAGGCAGTATTACATCAGTGTCTATGTTATCACGTTCGTATTTTATTACAGAGCCTTTCATTTTAGATCCCTCGGGTCAGTAATTTTCCCCGTCACAGCAGATGCTGCTGCAACAAGTGGCGATGCAAGATATGTTTGCGATTCAATATGTCCCATTCTTCCTGGAAAGTTTCTATTTGTTGTACTTATACAAATTTCATCTTTTGCTAGTACGCCCATGTGAGCACCACAACATGCACCACATGTAGGAGGTCCTACAACCACTCCAGCATCCAGGAAAATTTTCAATAATCCTCCATCCATTGCTTTTCTAAATATCGACATTGCTGCAGGCAATACCTCAGTTCGTATCTTCACTGTTCTTCCTTTGAGAATTTTTGCGGCAGCTTCCAAGTCTTCTAGCTTTGCACCAGTGCACGAACCAATGTATGCTTTATCAAGTTCAACGGAAGATAAATCACGTGCAACAACAGTGTTTTCAGGCGAAAACGGTTTTGCTACAATAGGTTCCATTTCTGAACCCTCATACTCGTAAACTTTTTCATATTGTGCATCAGCATCACCATGAACTTCATCATATCTAGTGATACCTCTAGCTGCAAGATATTCCCGTATTTTTTGATCGGGTTCCACTATCCCACTTTTGGCACCAGCCTCTGTTGTCATGTTTGTCAATGTCAATCTGCTTTCAACAGACATTTCTGATACACCTGTACCTCCAAATTGCATAGTCTTGTATGCAGCACCATCAGTTCCAATGTCACCAATTATTTTTAGTATCAAATCTTTTGCCATCACATGATCTGGAAGTTTTCCATTAAGCTTAAAGAATAATGTCTCAGGCACCTTGAACCATATTTTTCCATTCAACAAAACATATGCAACATCAGTATGTCCAAGACCTGCTGCAAATGCACCTAGGGCACCAGTGGTATTTGTGTGAGAATCTCCTCCAACATATACTTCCCCCGGAAGCACCATTGCCTCCTCATGAGATAGTGTATGACATATACCATATTGACCCATTCCATATTTGAAATGCTTTTTGATTCCAAATTGCTTTGTGAAATTTGTTAGTAATACAATATTTTGTGCAGATATCTTGTCTGCTGCAGGTACAAAGTGATCTTCTGCAACCCACACTCTTTCTGGATCCCATACTTTATCAATCGTCATGCCTTTCTTTCTTAGTTTTTCAAATACTGCCAATACTCCGGGTCCTGATACATCGTGAACCATCACCTTGTCCACATTAACAAAAACTACATCCCCTGGTGAAACTTCTTTCTTTCCAGAAGCACGAGCTAAGATTTTTTCAGTAATGTTCAACATTAAAAATCAACTTTCAAGAAATTAAAATGTTTGCAGAACCCTAAATAGTAATCATCATTTAAAAATAGACATGTCGCTTACAGTCTTGCCTGTAAAATCTACATTAAAGAAAGAACCGTTTGATTTGTTTGAAAGCATTGTAACAGATTTAGAGAATGCAAGCATTATTCCTCTAAATGGAGACGTAATAGTCATTTCAAGCAAATACGTTGCAAACTCACAAGGTAGAATCATAGAATACAACAAAGTCGTGCCTTCTCCTGACGCAGAAGACATTGGTAAAAAATTTCACATAAAACCTAACATAGCAGAAATAATTTTGAGAGAATCAGATACCATATTTGGTGGAATTCCAGGATTTGTAATTACATCATCAGACAACATCATGGCTCCAAATGCAGGAATAGACAAATCTAACACAAAAAATGGGACAATAGTTTTGTACCCAAATGAACCATATCACGGAGCAGAACATCTTAGAAGAAAATTTCTGTTAAAATATAATGTGCATATAGGCATAATCATTGCAGATAGCAGACTAATGCCTGGAAGAGTTGGAACTGTTGGGGTCGCAATATCTTGTTCGGGCATTGAACCCATATCGGATCTACGAGGTGAGAGAGACTTGTACGGCAACGTTCTAAAAGTGACTTTTCAAGCAGTTGCAGATGATCTTGCATCCATTGCAAACTTGAAGATGGGTGAAGGTGCAGATGCAACCCCATGTGTGTTGATTAGAAATTCCAATGTAAGACTTACAGATAGGAAGATAGGAGAGAATGAGATGGCCATCTCCTACGAACAATGTGTCTATGTGCGTGGACTAGGAATGAGAATTTAAGGCAACTATAGTTTTAATAGAGCCGAAATGGACGCCAAGCTATGGTAGAGTTTCTCACCAAATATCCCAAGACTATGTCTTTCCCAGACGGTAAAAGAGACAAAGTCAAGGTAGATACAAAAGGCGTAGAGCAGCTTACCATAGTTGTAAAGAAAAGTGTAGAAGAATTACTAAAGATCTTTTCTAAAGAGGGTTTTACTCATGTAAAATTTGAACACAAGCAAGAAACGCAAATTGGCAGCGGTCTTTCTCTCAAGCTAAAGAAACCCTGGGAAATGCATGTTAGACTATTAGAAATGAAAAAGGGCCTTGTTGCAATCCAAGCAGAGGTTGAGGTATCACGTGACTACCTGCAACATCTTTTTTGTCAGAGAACTCCAGTGTTTTATGAGATAGAGACACTTCTAAAGAAACACCAGATTGAATACAAGATTTGGAATGAGCGAATAAGAAAATATGTCAATACAGTTCTTGACAATTACAAAGTTAAACTTGCAACTCCCAGTTTTCCAGTATTAGCATGGAAACCAATGGTATATGTAATTGCAACAATAGGCGGATTGTACTTGTTCAAGTACCTCATGACGGTCTAGAACCTTTAATTAGAAATTTTTATCATTATCTGTAAATGAGTACACCAAAACTTCCACTTTCCTTAAAATTTTATGGCATCTCACCATGGGAATTGGAGGTTTTCTATAGCTTACTACACAATTTATTCAACGTACAAGAATATCCCAATGCAGAACAAGAAGAAGACTTTACAACTATGATGGGTGTGACATTCCCCCTTGAATTCAATGAGATTTTTTTCAAACAATTTGGAGTCTCGCGATGGGACAAAATAAAGGGCATCATAAAAGAGATGAAGAGACGGAGAGGTGGAGGAAAGAGTTTACGTGTCCATATCAAATTCATTGGAAAGCCAAGCATTGTATTTACAATAGATCTTGATGATAGACATTCATTTGATACAGCTGTTGATAAGATTGATTTTGTTGTAGAATTGTTGCCATATCATCTTGATCCAAAAAAAATGCCAAAAGAGATCACAGAGGTGTCATATCAATTCGATGATATCATTGGAAGATGGAACATTAGTGCAGATGTAGAAAATCAGACATACCACTTTGTAGAAAACGAATGGAAGACTATTTGATTTCTTTTTCTAGCGGTTCTAGCATAGAATGTAATTCACGGTATTTTTTTTCAATAAAATCTAGAGATTCATCTAATTTTTTGGATTTGCCATACTTGTATCTGATAAGCTCCCTATGTCTCCAAAAGTTTTTACCCTCTCCAACAGATAACGTACTAAAGTAATCAGGGCCCTTTAGGCTATCAGGGATCTTGATGTTGTAAGGAAAAAGAAATTCCGCCATAAACCATTCATCACCATCAGGGTAATCAGAGCCTGTGTCGATGTCAAAAAAGAGATGCAATAGATTTGTTTGCATTAATCCATCATCTCTAATTGTAGGATGTTTTACATTCGATTTTTTAAAGTCTAGTTTTACAAGATTTGGTTCGAAATACCCATCGATGATAGATTTTCGAAATATCTTGTTTACTTCTTCCAGATTCAAACTAGAACTACTCTTTTTTAGAACATGCTAATAACTTATATCATTATTGGAAACGAAAAATCCAACAGATTAGGTTTGGATGCCTAACAAATCAGATTTCTAGAGCATCTAGCATTTTAGAGATATTCGTTATTGGCTTGCCAGCAGACGAGATTTCTTGGTATGCAGGAGGGTTTTCAAGATAGTTTGGAATCCTTTCTGACATTCGCTCGTCATAAGGTGCAATTATTTCGTTTTTGTAGAATATTCCAGTTGGAATCTTGGAATCCCATTCATTTGACTTTATCAAGGCCTGGGTTAGTTTTTCATTTTCTTCGTCAGGGGAGTCAATGTGAACAAATGCATCATACCCAGTATCTTCGAGCTTGTAGATTCTTGGCCTGGGTTTGTTTGTCATTTCATCAATATTATCCATTCCTGAAAACCAATCCCTGGTATTGATATCATTGTAAGTTGGACATGGTTGTAGTACGTCAAGAAATGATAGACCCCTATGTTTTACTGCTGCAATTATCAGATCCTTTAGTTGTCTTACATCATATGCATATCCTCTTGCGACAAATGTATATCCACTTGCAATTGCCAGTGCGATTGGATTTACAGACTGGTTTACATTTGGTTCTGGGAGAGATTTTGTCTTCAGTCCAAGCTTGAGCGTAGGTGATGCCTGTCCTTTAGTTAAGCCATAAACCCCATTGTTGAATATGATGTATGTCATGTCTACGTTTCTTCTACCAGCAGCAACAAAATGTCCTGCTCCAATTCCCAATCCATCACCATCTCCGCCTACTGCAACTACTGTCATCTCAGGATTTGCAAGCTTTGCCCCCTGGGAAAATGTGAGTACCCTACCATGCAAAGTATGAACACCATAAGTATTGATGTAATGAGATGTCTTACCAGAACATCCCACACCAGAAAATATTGCAGCTTTGTGTCGTGGGATTTCCATTTCTGCAAGAGCCATTTGAATTGCACTTACTATCCCAAAATCTCCACAGCCCGGACACCAGTCATTATGGACTTCGGTTTTGTAATCTGCTACATTAGACACCATATGTTAGCACCTGCTTTTTTTCTGCCTTGTTGTCGATGATCTTCTTGACAGAATCAAAAACTTCATTACAAGTCATTGGTCTTCCAGTGTATTTTAATATGTAATAGTCAACCTTTCTGTCCAAGTGTTCATTAAGTAGTGAACCCATTTGCCCAGATTGGTTTGCTTCGATATCAATTATTGTCTTGACTCCTGAAAGTAATGATTGGACATATTGAGTAGGAAATGGATGTAACAGTTTGATTTGAATAAATCCAACCTTGTATCCCTCTTTTTTGAGCATGTCAATGGCATCTAGAATAGGACCCTTTGTAGACCCCCAGCTGAGAATGCAAAAATCAGATATTCCATGGTTTGTAGCCTGGTCTTCTTTAGGTATTTTTTCCAGCGCAACTTCTAGTTTGTGGGCACGTTTGTCCATCATGTGTACACGATTTTCAGGATCTTCAGATATATGTCCTGCTTGATCACTTTCATCTCCAGTATTCCAGAATATTCCATTTTCAAGCCCTAGCCTTGATCTTGGAGATATTCCATCTGGCGATGGTGTAAATCTTTGATATCCAGCCTCTTCAATTTTTTCTAATAGTTTTCCACGTTCTATCGTTATTTTGGTTGAATCAAATCTCTTCACTGTGGAAACTGTGCTTGCAATGAATTTGTCCATCATGTGAATTACAGGAATTTGATAAACATCTGCAAAGTTGAAACATTTTGCAGTATCATAAAATCCCTCTTCAGTATCCCCTGATGCATATACAATTCTTGGAAAATCACCATGTCCAGCATGTATTGCAAACTGTAGATCATCTTGTCCATGTCTTGTAGGAAGACCAGTTGAAGGACCACTTCGCTGATATAAAGTTACAACAATTGGAACTTCATTTATCCCGGCCCAACCAAGAGCTTCTGCCATGAGGGAAAAGCCGGGACCTGATGTACTTGTAGCAGATCTAGTTCCTGTCAAGGACGCACCAATAATCATGCCAATTGCAGATATTTCATCTTCTGTCTGTACAACTAATGTAGATCCTGGTCGGTTGTTTTCTACCTCAAAAATTTCATTTGATTCCAAAAATACACTTTCATCGGATGCAGGTGTAATTGGATAATACGATTGAAACCTACAACCACATGCTATTTTTCCAAGACCTGTAGATTGAAATCCTTGAACCAGCATAGTGTGTTCCTCTTTTGGAATTTGTGATAACTGATACTTGAATTTAGAATATTTTACTGTAGCAAGATTATATGCATAGTTTGCTGCTACTTTATTCATCTCTGCAATCTCGGCTTTTCTTGAAAATATGGATCCGACAGATTTGAGCAATGTGTCCGGAGGCAGCCCCAATAATCCAAGCGATACAGAAACAGCAAGGACATTTTGCATGCGAAACATACCACGTATCTTTGGATTTTTAGTTTCATCTGATAAATTAGCCAAGATTTCTCTGAAAGATACAGGGTACATGGTGATTCCTCTTTCCTTAGCTTCATCAAGTAATCCCTGAATGGTAAATGGCTTATTTTTTGATGCAAGATATTTTTTGAGACGTTCCTTGAATTGCGCATCAAGTGTAGGGACCTCATCCATTTTCATTGCAGCCAAGTCAGATTCATACACAATTGCGCCATCATCAAATACATCAGCTACATGTCTAAATAATGTCTCAGCATCAAAGCCTACAAGCATTGTAATTCCACTTACATTTGACCGGATTGTCTTGTCAGAAACTCGGACTCCAAAGTAGCTATGTTCACCTTTTATATTGGAATAGTATTCTCTTTTCCCAAATATTTTCAGTCCACAACCAGCACAGGCACCAGCAAAAATGTTTGCAGCGGTTTCAACACCACCACCTTGAGGACCACCAATAACCCAAGTTAAATCAATAGAGGACATGTTGAACCTAGACGCTCATTGAATATTAATAATACTATAAATGCCAAATGGAAAGTTATCCGCCAGTAGCTGCATCAAACAATGCACATTCGCATTTATCGCGTTCGCCACAAAACGGACAAACACACACACATTTTTCTATAGGATTCCTACACTGTACACAAATAGCAAACTCTTCTTTGTGTTTCAATTACATATGATTACCAGGATTAATTATAAATGAGTTGTTGTGATGAAAAAGTCCATTTACAGAATTTCATTCGTAGTTAGATAACTTTTATCATAATACGCTTAAAATTGCCATTTACCTTTAGCAAGATAGTTGAAAATTCTACTTACGCGGAAGATTCATGATTTTGCATTAAAAGAGCTCAAAAAAAGATATGATGTCGAAGTCCACACAGGAAGCATTCCAATGCCAAAGAAATTGTTGATATCAAAAATTAAGGACAAGGATGGTCTGATCTGTTACCCTTATGATTCCATAGACTCTGAGGTGATTAATGCAGGAACCAAACTCAAAGCAATTTCCACATACAGTGTGGGCTATGATCATATAGATATCAAGACCTCCTCGAAAAGAGGCATAGTTATAGGATATACACCAGAAGTATTGACCAGAGCCACCGCAGATCTAACCATGGCTTTGATGTTATCGCTTTTTAGAAGAATACCAGAAGGTGACAAACTGATTCGAGATAACAAATGGAGAACAGTGTTTGGTCCATACGAGTTTCTTGGAACAGACTTGTACCAGAAAACTCTAGGCATATTCGGGATGGGAAGAATAGGTAAAGCTGTAGCACAAAGAGCATCTGGTTTTGAGATGAATGTAATATATCACAACAGAACTAGGCTACCAAAAAAAGAAGAAAGAAAACTAGGAGTCAGATATGTATCATTAGACAATCTGTTTAGGACTAGTGATGTAGTAAGTATACATTCTCCACATACATCACAGACTCATGAAATTGTAAATTTGAAATTATTCAAGAAAATGAAAAAGACTGCATTTTTGATTAATACAGCCCGTGGTAAGATAATAAATGAAAAGGATCTTGTCATTGCACTAAAAAGAAGAATTATTGCAGGAGCGGGTCTTGATGTATTTCAAAAGGAACCAATGGATTCCAATAGTCCAATTGCAAAACTGAATAATGTAATAGTAATGCCTCATAGCGGAAGCGCAACCGTTGAAACAAGAAAAAAAATGGCAGAGATTACAATCAAGAATCTAGTGTTGGGACTTGCAGGTAAAAAAATGATTTACCAAGTCAAAATGTGAAATTATCAAATAATTTACAAATCAAAGCTCGATCAAGTCGTTGGGATCAACTTTGATACAACTAGTACCCACAGGTTTTAGGCCAGTAAAATTAATTGTCCCTTGTGGAATTTTGCCTTCCTTTTGTAATGACTCTAACTTTTCCATAAATGCAGTTTTGTGTACATCGCATGTTACTCCAACCATATATTCACCATCATTTGATTTTACAGAAATTACAAATTCTGGCGGCATTGGACAATCTAGTCCTTTTTTTCTAATAGAGCAACGTTCTGGAAACATGGATCTATCTTTTTTATTTTAGAATATTAATCTATGAGATGCTTCAAGATAGACGTCAATAGAATGAGTAGCGTTTGACTAAATTAAGACATGGAAGAGAGAATGTGAATTAGTTCAACACTCCGCCTTTAAAACTAGACGTGGAGGTAGGTTTGGTCAAATTAGTGTAATACCTTCTCATTTTGTTTGAATAAATGCAAAGATTTTGAAGTATTCGATTAATCTGATGTTGATTTATTAGGCTATGGCCAGCCTTTCAACCTTGTTTACAAATTCATCTAGTTCAAATGGTTTTTCAATCACTTGCACAGGAATGTCCTCTTTTGCTTCCCTTGTAAGAATTTCCTTCATGTGACCTGTAGCAAATATCATTTTCTGTTTTGGATTTTTAGCCATAATCTTTTTTGCAACTTGAATGCCATTTTTGACTGGCAATCTATAGTCCAGTATGACGACATCAAAAGGAGAAACAACTGGAGTTTTTAGTTCTACCTGCTCAAGGGCGTTACTGTATGAATCACATGCTTCCTTGCCGTCTTTAGTAACCACCACATTGTGATTCTTCTCTTCCAAGGCAAGCTGATACTGCATTGCTGTTTGGGCATCGTCTTCAACTATCAGTATCTTCATCGCCAGCGTATTGCAATATTCCTAATTTAATGTATTTGCATCCAATTTTTTCAAACTCTGGCACAATTTCATTTCCTATCACAAGAAAAATATCTTCATTATGCAATAATTATAAAAATTACATGACCTCTTTATACCAAAAAAAGATTTTTTCGAAATATCAATAGATCTATTATTCAATTCTACTTTCAGGTTTTCAATCATTATCGCAAATCCAATCTTTTACATCAAGTAGGTTACATTTGTGATTGATTTTGTTCTTATGTGTAGTGGATTTGGAAACATTTTTGAAAATATCATCAATGAATAAATTACGTCCGTCCCGTACCTGCGTTGAAAACCGTTTGGAAAATTACCGTATGCCAATTAGAAAGACTCGTACGGTAAGTTATAGAGTAGATAGTAAGGTACTTGACGAAGTGATAAGAGAGGCAAATATGAGAGATACCTCACCAAATCTACTTGTAAACCAGATTCTACGCAGATTTGTAGAATTTGACAGATATCAACATCGTCTTGGAACAATTCCCTTTCCAAAAGAGATGCTCATGGAGATAATCAACACAGGAGACGATAAGTATCTAGAGGCTTTAGCATCTAGAGCCTTCAAGTTTTTACTAGAAGCAGTCATCCTAACGCAACAAAACCAAGATCTAGGGGCTACTTTGGCGTTGTTAAAAGAATATGTCAAAGTTGGCGGCATTGCATGCGACCACCTAAAAAAAGATGGTAAGGACATCATAGTTGTACAACACGACATGGGACCCAGGACCTCAGTTTTTGTAAAAGAGCTTCTTAGTGCAGTATTTGAAAAATTCCTAATCGAAAGACCTGTTTTTGAAATGACTGATTCTACGGTAGTTGTGACTGTCAAACTTCCAGATATCATTTACTCGCAATTTTCTATCTAAAAAAGAGATTCGGTATGATAGGACCCTTTACAAAAAGTCTTAATACAAAACTGATAACATTATTTATCATTATTTCCGTTGTATCAATAGCAGCTACTGGAATCTTAAGCTTAAAGGCTGCTGAAGATGCTTTACGAGAAAGAATAGATGCTCAATTGCAAAATGAAGCCAAGTACAGAGCCAGTCTCATCGAAAACATTTGGAGTTTGAGAGTTGAACAAGTACAACTTTTGGCTTCAAGTCAACAGGTAAAAAATATTTTAAAAGAATCATATAAAAAAATTGTACAGGGAGTTATCAACACACAAGAACTGGAAAAAACTATTCCTCCCAGCATAGAAGATTCTAACTTTTATGATCTTAAGATTATCAATAAAGACGGAAAAGTAATATCAGCTACAAATAGTTCGTTAATTGGAAAAGATCTTTCCCAGAATCCAAATTTTCTTAGAGGTATAAGAGAAGCATCGTATTCTATTGAGAAAGATGAAAAAACAAGAAAAGCTGTCATGATTGTGACCGCACCTGTATTTGATGACGTCGGCAATTCTCAAGAAATTGGTGCAATTCAAGCTACAAGAGAAATTAATCTTGTAAATAAAATAACTACAGATAGAACCAATTTAGGAAAAACAGGAGAGACATATCTTGTCAATAGAGATGAGTTGATGATTACCGAATCGAGATTTATCCCCAATGCTGTGTTCACGCAAAAAGTTGACACGCTGCCCGTCAAAGAATGCTTTGAAAACGGACGTAATTTGTCCGGGATTTACTCAACTTATTTGAAAACACCGGGCAACCTAGGTCAGTATACCATGGGCAAGGCCGGTATAGTCTACAACGATTATAGAGGAATTCCAGTTTTTGGTGCATCCTATTGTGACAGAGACTTGGGCTTTGTTCTATTGGCAGAGATAGACGCATCTGAATTATACTCTCCACTTTTAGAACTTCAAAATCAATATCTAATCATTGGTTCACTCATTTCATTGGGGGTAGGGATTCTATCATTTTTTGTAGTAAGAACTATTTCAAGACCCCTTATCAATCTGACACATGCTGTCGAAAAAATAAGTCAGGGAGATTTTACTATGGATATCAAAGAGCCTACCTCAAAAGATGAAATCGGTAGATTGCATCATTCATTTAGAATAATGATATCCAGTTTACGCCAGTCGATAGAACAAATTCAAAAGCTAAATAGTGAATTAAAAATTGTCAATGAGAAACTCAGACTTAAAGACAAGCTAAAGGATGAATTTATCAGCATAGCGTCCCACGAACTCAAAAATCCCGTCCAGCCGATTCTTGGTTTTGCATACTTAGCCAAGAAAGGAAAAATTCCTCATGATGAGGCATGGGATGGAGTTCTTCAACATGCAAGAAGATTGAAAAGATTGGCAATAGATATTCTTGATGTCAGTAAAATTGAAAGCGGTACACTAGATTACAAGTTTACCAAAGTGCACTTGAATCAAGTGATTCGTAATGTGGCAGAATCCTTGAGGGTAAATCTTTCTCCGGGAGTGAATATGGAAGTTTACCTTGATCAAAAAGATCCGGAAATTTATGCAGATATTGAACGTATAACGCAGGTGCTAGAAAATATCATAGAGAACGCAATAAAATTTACCAAGCAAGGTTCAATAAAAATACAAAGCCAGAGTCATCCTGATAAAGTGGACATTGTCATCACTGACACTGGTGGTGGAATACCACAGGATATACTTCCCAATTTGTTTGGCAAGTTTGTTACACAGAGTGTCAAGGACGGAATGGAACATGGAACTGGTTTGGGATTATTCATAACGAAGGAGATTATTACTGCACATAAAGGGCAGATAACAGCCTACAATAACAAAGTTGGAGGAGCAACTTTTACTGTTACACTACCAATTAATAACTATGCCAACCAGAAATCCTAGAATATTATTTTCTTACCCTTTCAACTGTTTCCACTAACTCATCCAATTCGAAGGGCTTTTCTAGGTATTCTACCCCATGCAAATCCCTCATCGAATCAATAAGGGCATCTTTCAAGTAGGCGGAAGCAAATATGATTCTCTGAGTAGGATTCATTGTACGAATCTCTTTTGCAACAGTCATTCCGTCCTTGTGTGGCATTCTGTAATCCAGTATAACTACATCAAAGGGATTTTCCTTGTCCTTTTTTGCTCGTATTTCTTCCTGATAGATCCTCAAGCATTCCTCACCATTCACTGTAGTAATAACATGATGATTTCTTTCTTCTAATGAAATCTTGTATTGCATAGCAGTATGACGCACATCTTCAGATATTAGAACACGCATTTGCACCATCAACAATGTTTCTGAATATTAATTAATCTTGTGAGTTTTTTGCAATACAATGCAGCTTATAGCAACACTAGGCAAGCATCTTTCTTAAATACAAAAAAACTTTCTTGCATCGTCATGAGAGAACAAACATTGGATTTTCCAAAATTGGAAAATAAGAATGATTATTCATTTGATGAGGCTCACAATAAAGTTGACATGGAATCAGTAGAGGATGTACAAAAACAAAACTCTGTGAAAGTGATCGCAAGCAGCATGGAATTTTTTAGGAGTTTTGCCTATTGCCAGACATTACTTTGTAAATCGTGGCTTGAAGCATCAGATAAACTCACAAAGAAAGTACGGGCAGAGAAAGAAAATTTAGAGATATCATCGGCGTATGTAGACGTTCATGAAGAGGTCTTTACCAATCTTTTCAAATCTTCAGAATATGCCTCAAACTTGGGCCGGATGATAAATGCATCTATGATCATGATGAAAAATTGGAAGACTCTTGCCCAGAACATCTCAGACTCGAGAGATAATGACTGTTTGAACAAAAAAGTGATGAAAATATGACTGCAATATTGGAAGAAACAAGCCCAGTTGACATTCAAATCAAAATGATGGATTTCTACGCAAGCCTTTCCAAGATGATTCCTGTCCTGTCATCTCTTGAAGAGATAACAAACGAAGTAACACCACATGATGTAGTTTTACAAATTGATAAAACAAGGCTGCTCAGATACAGATCAGATAATCAATCGAAGTACAAGGTTCCAATACTTGTAGTATATGCATTAATCAATCATCCCTACATTTTGGATCTGCAAAACAAGAGTATGATAAAGAGTCTGCTCAATGCGGGATTTGATGTCTACCTACTTGACTGGAGTACACCAGATGTTGAAGAAAGTACTCTTACCATAGATGACTATCTTAAACGATATCTGGACAGATGTGTTGACACAGTAAGAAATATGTCAAAATCTGAAAAGGTAACACTATTTGGATATTGTATGGGCGGTACATTTTCTTCAATCTACACTGTATTGCACAAAGAAAAAGTAAAGAATCTCATAACGTTAGCTCCTCCGGTTGATTGTAGTAAAGATACTACTGTTTTTGGATCCATCTCTAAATTTCTGGATATTGACACCATTGTTGATACACTAGGAAACATACCTCCTGCCTTCCAGTACCAATTCTTTATGATGTTAAAGCCATTCAAACACTTCCTTGGAAAATACCATGAAATATCTCAAAAGATCTCTAATAACAACGATGTAAAGGATTTTCTGAGAGTCGAAAAGTGGCTGTGGGATACAGCTCCACTTCCTGGCGAAGTCTTCAGGCAATGGATCAAGGATTTTTATCAAAAGAATCTATTTGCACAAAACATGTTACAAATAGGACCAAATGTAATTGATCTTCGAAGAATAGATATTCCTCTTCTTAACATAGTGGCAGAACACGACCACCTTGTGACTCCAGAATCAAGTCTTGCTCTGAATTGCCTAGTTTCAAGTAGTGATAATACTCCCATGTCATTCCCTACAGGCCATGTAGGGCTGTGTGCAAGTACTTTTGCTAAAAGAGAGGTATGGCCAAAGATAATTCATTGGTTGGGAGAGAGGTCGTAAAATGAATTCAAGATTCACCTGTATGGAATGCGATAGAACTACGGAAAAATTCACTGCTACAATAGAAGGACCTGAGGGAGTCTTTGATGGAGTTTTAGAATATTGCCACTTTTGTGATCTTGGATTTTACCAATTGTCTCCCAATCACATAGAATTAGTTGAGATAGAAAGGACTGTAATCAATAATTTGAAGTCATCTCATAGTGAAAGTATGTCTATGTGGTCCTCATGATCCCATTCGAAAATTTCTGGGAAAAGCTTGCTTTTTCACTTATCCGTGCACAGACAATTAATCACTGGAAAGCAGATGGAAAGAAGGGTGATCGCTTTCAAGCCCAATACAAGGGAGGAAGTTATGTATTTTGTATTGTTGAAAATGGAGGAGTTTTGAAGGTACCAAAAAAAGAATTTCGTTTCATGTATGACAAGTGGGACAAACACACTTCTGAAAGACTATGTGGTACTTTTGTAGAGGATGAATCAAGATTTACAAAATATACCACTAGTGTAATTCATCAGTTTCTTCATCTCTCCTGATCTAGCGAGAAAGACATATTGTGTAACTCTATCGTCATGGACTTTATTGAGAATGACAATTATTGCAGCTGAGAACACAAGTACAAAACTTTGATTAGTATTACAATATTAGTTGAAAATCCACTTGAGAATTTGTGAACTGGTTTAACACCCTGCATTTAAAATAGATACTTTTGTCAAGTATGCACCAAGACATTCAATGATTTGTCTTGTGCCCTCATTTTATCTCGATTCGGGTTAAGATTCAGACATTGTCACAAAAATTCGATATTACTTCTTTAAATGTGAATTAATTGCTTTGTTAGTATCATCTTCTCCACTTCGTATCAGTTTTTTTATGGTAGCAAGAGAAAAATCAGAATCTTCAAACAGATATGGTGTATCTTCTTTCCTTTCGACACGTACTATGTCTCTTATTATTCCGCCCCTCTCAACTGTCAATTTGTGGTATGTTTTCTCTACTTCAAATATTTTCTGTTTCATGTTATCATCTGCTTTTCCAGAATCCAAATAGTTCATCGTTATTTCATGCATATCGCCTAAGAGCCCAAGGTATCGTTTTAGCATATTTGAAACTCTGAGTGTGTGCTCGATTTTATCAAAGAACATGATGTCTCTTGCTCTATGCCAGACTTCCTCCATGTTTTTTGGAAGTTTCTCTTGCACGTGCGGGAAAAGATCCACAAGGTATACGGTTTTGTCTGAATCAGGTGAGGCGTTTATGGCGTCAATTAGCGGCGTGTTACTTAGCAGAGTACCATCCCACAAATATTTTCCGCTCACCTTTGTCCATTGTATTCCATAGTAAGGATACCCTGCGCTAGCAAGTATGTGATCTGTGGTAATGGCATCATATTTGCTATCAAAAATTGTTGGTTTTCCATTCTGTATATCAGTGCAAGTAATAATTATTCTAGGACTGGTTGACCTTCGTATCTTTTCAAAATCAACATATTCATTTATTTTGTTTCGAAGCCGTGTATTATCATAGAGATATGGAGAATTATTTGAATCAGATACATTTGGACTGATCCATCTTGGTGTAAATGCTTTGTTTCCCCAAACAGATGCGTGCGTCACCGAAGCAACGGCACGCGCCTTGTCAGGCAAGTATGATGAAGTAATAGTGTCTGCCAGACTTAACCAAAAATCTTCCAATGCTTTTGCTGGCTCATCATTCTTGGAACCTGTGATTATTGCAGCGTTAACACTACCAATTGATGTGGCGGCAATTATGTCGAGTTTTACTTTGTGTTTAGACATTGCTTTGTATACGCCACACTCGTATGCTCCTAGAGCACCTCCACCTTGCAATGTAAGAACAGTTTCAATTTTTTCTACCATAGTATAATCACGATTGTCTCATTTCGCCTACTTGTTAGAGAGATTTTTAATATATTTGACTTCTCCTTTTTGCAATTTGATTGGAATTTTTGCCGATTTTTCTAGACTTTTCTTTACAATACGAATGAATTGATATTAGTTTGAATTGGGTCAAGTACTAGATATTTTCAGGCATTTCAGGAGAATGTCTGCTAATCATTTTCGAGAGTCCGCGCATATAATTCTGGGCAAAGGTAGTAGTGGGTTGTGATGAATACCATATGCAACCAAGAACTTGGCAATCATGGCAAGTTTTTGCAATTTCCCATTGTGGAGCATCCCATATCTCAGATACGCTTTTTTCAAGCAAGTTGTAGACATTCTTTGGATCATTGTATTTCCAGCAAGGCACCATGACAGTACCATTTCCATTGACAAAGATACTTTTCCAAACTCCACACTCGTCGAAAATTCCCCTTCCATGCTCCAATATTTGTTCAAAATATTGTGGAGGAAGCATGATCTGAGGATCCTTTTTTGATTTGATGTGTTCAATTACAGCTCTGCAGATGTCATTTATGGTATTTCGGTCTGGGAGTAATGAATAATCCACATCAGATCGGTCTTCTACAAATGTGAGAGACACAGCATTTACTCCCATCTCCATTGCTCTTTGAAAGTAGGAACCATCAAGAAATTCCTTTGTGTTAAATTTCGTAATTACAGAATTGAAATAATGAGGTACTTGGTGTTTTGTTAGCATTTCAAGATTTTGCATTACACGCTGGTAAGTTTGAGGTGTTACACCACGAACCTTGCAATATGACTCTTCAAAAACGGAATCTATACTGCATGTTATGAATTGTATGTATTTTTTCAATTCATCAATATCAACAGTATGTAAGAGCGAACAATTTGTAATCAAAGTTATCGGCATTTTCAAGGTGTAAAGGTGACGTATTAGTTCCATGAAATCAGGACGGCTCGTTGGTTCTCCACCCTCAACTATGCACCAAATACAATATTCTGAGACTTTATCAAATATCTGCTTCCACTGATCTGTTGTCAAGTCATTTTTGTTTGCAATCTTCATTTGGCCCTGTTTATCTGAATCTCCAAAGGGACACATTGGACAAAAATAATTACAATAATGAGTCAGACTAAACACCCCTATTATCGGTCTTCTTTTCCCCACTACTCTGTTAAGAGACCATTTTCCAACTCTGTTAATTGTTCTAACTACATCTACAGGCATGGAATCTAATGTTATGTCAAAATTATTAAAATTTTGTATTGTTTGAACAAGTTGTCACTTCCTTGATCTTCCCAATTTAGCAATTGTTGAAAATTTTGCTATTTTACTGTTACATATTCGAAGATAGTTTTGGTAACCAAATTATTTCCAATACTGATTCCGATTGTATAATTACCTTTTCGGAGTGATTGGTCATTTAATGACAGTTGCACATTGATTGGCTGTGTCATATTGGTTGTATCTATCAAATTCTGTGAAAATGAGGCAGTCATATTTTTAAGATCACCGCCAGGATCCATCGAGCTTGATGCATTAAGGTATAGCATACCATTATTCAAGTCATGACCAGGTATTTTTACAATCTTGAGATGTATCAAACTTTGGTGTACGCCCTCTGAGAATGTAATTTTTTTATCTTCAGAATAAATATCAAATGGAATCAAGACCGATTTGTCAATTACACCTATCTTGTCAAGTGACCATAGTGAAAACCAGAGTTTGTTTGGGTTGTTTGGATCTTCTGCCAGATTAAGCATGAATGAAATAGAATTTGGATCGTTGTTTGGAATGTGGAATTCTGTAAATGTCATATTATTTGTAAGAAAAATCACGCTTCCACCCTCATGTTCGTTAGACCATATCCCTTCTCCGTCTAAACTCTGTCTTAACCAGAATGGAAGAGTTGCAACATCATATTCACTTTTTGCCGTGGGCAATCTGACAGATTTTTGAGACTCCAAGTCAAATTTTGTGATTGTACTTGGACCGTGCTCAGTTATCCACAATGTGTTATTTTTCGTGACTAGAATATCAGTTGGAATTGAAAATGACTGGGTATTGTTTGATGGAACCTCCAATATTTTTTCCATGTCAACTATTGTACCATTGTTTGAGTATATTGGGTTAAATTTGAGGATCCTTCCTTTTTCAAGTTCGGTTATCCATATAGAATCTCCTTCTACGCTCAACCCGCTGGTTTGTGTTTCATTACCTATTGAGAATTCTGAGATTTTGTATGAGTTTTGGCTTTTTCCTCCACCAGTATTCTGAACTACACCTACTTTTTCTCCCAGAGTTGTATACCATATGTTGTCTGTCTTGGCATCATGTTTCATCTGAAACGGATGATCTTTTGGATAAAGTTTCATAAAACTTTCATTTGTTGGATCAAAACGTATCAAGGGGTTCTCTCCAAACTGTGAAAACCATATGGACCCTTCATTGTCTTGTATCATGGACCATGACATGTGTCCGGCATTCTCTTCTGGAATTTCATACTTTTTTATAAGATTGTTTTTTGGATCCAAGCGATACAACATATTTTGTTTAGAACTCGTAGTCCATACCATTCCATCCTTGCCAACTAAAATACTGTTTGGAGCAGTACCGCCTGGCATGGAATAGAGTGTTACAAATGTACTGCTTGTTTGTTTGCTAGGCATTACATCGTTTGAATTTGATGCAGATGTGAAGCTACTTGTCTCTGTATTGTTCTTATTGGCATTTCTTTCCGCTGAATTTATCTGAAAAATTTGGTTACCATATATTATAAAAATAGATATGACTACCACAAGTATTGCAAAAGTTATTTTCTTTTTCAAAGATGTTTTATCTTAACTTGATTTGTATTATATCCTATCTTCAATTCATTATGACATGATCTAGTTTTACAGCAGGATAAGCAAAATCAATATGTCTAATGGAACCATGATAACCATGCTAAAAGTGGTGAGTCGGGCCGGAAACGACCCAATTTGTGGTCTAATTCGAGTCCGTTTGTGCCTGAATTTTCAGATATGAGAATATAAAAATGACATCAAGAAGAATACAAACTACATGTTTTGAGATTTCTCATCAAATAACAAAAATTAAAAATGTGGAAATGAATTTTTGAATTCATTTTTAGTGTGTGCCTCTCTTAATTGTTGTCCAAACACCTACACCACTCATGATACCAACTACCACCAGTGCGGCTGACCATGCATTGGCCTGCATTGGTCCATGAGGATCATCTGCAGCTGTGAACGTTATTGCAAATGCATGTGGGGCTATGGTAACGACAACAATTAGAGCCAAAACACCAAATAGTACATTCATTTGTTTGGTTTTGTCTGTTAAAGTTTTCATTACAGCATATAACGTGTCATCATTGCATATCAATGCCATAGTTTGCAGTGTGTACTGCCTAACAAGTATTCTAAATGCCACAAAGTCAAATTGTGATTGAAATCAGTACAAAAATAATGATAAATGTAAACTCTAATGAAGTTTTGAAAGTTGTAACTGAAATCAATGATAAGAGATGGATATGTTAAAAATAGTTTTCATAATATTGGGGTTTTTAGAAAAAATACTGAAGATAGTTTAATTAAACTATAGTCCAGATTCTCCAGATTCCCCTGATGGTGAAGAACTGTATTGTACCAACCCTGTTGAAGTGACTATGGTCTTGTCATTCTCTTGAAGATTCAAAGCCTTTTCCGTATTTTCCTCACCAGGTAATGCTAGTGCCTTGTCTCCCAAAATGGTCTTGGCACCTACCATTGCAACAGCAATTGCAATTGTAGTAATAGTAATGCCAACTAGAATTTTTTTATTCATAGTACCTTTTTCTTTTACGCATTATAATGTCTAGTTACTATTTCTACCTATGAGAGCGGTAGTACATTTGATTAGTATTACAATATTAGTTAAAATCCCAACTACGGATTTGAATTAAAAGTGGAGTCCTTATTTGAGATTATCATTCAAGATATAGAAAGTGTATTTTAAAAAAAGATTTCAGATTTAGTTAAAAAAGGATAGATTGGCCGAACACACCACAGTACAGTGCATTTTTGCGTTCCATTTGTTCGTAAAATCATCAAAATGTCCAATGTGTAGATATCAAGATAAAGTTGTAATACCTTTGATATTATCAATCACGATATTTTCACTGAGGATTAAAATACCTAAAAATAAGAACAGATAACATGACTAGTCAATATGTATGGATTGGATTGGCAATAGGATTATTCTTTGCTGGACTAGGTATAGGATATACTATTTTCATCAACAGCTACAACCCGTATGCAATGATGGGAAACCCTGCCATGTTCAATCAGATAACGAGTAAAAATCCACAGTTTTCGGGACAGTATATGGAATACATGATGCAAAATCCACAATACATGAATCAATGGATGTCACAGAATCCACAGTATATGGGTCAGTGGATGGGGTCCATGATACAGGATCCTCAACTAAGACAGCAGATGTACAATTACATGTTTCAAAACAAAGATTTCATGTACTCTATTATGAGTAATCAAACTTTTCAGAATCAATACATGGGGCCATGGATGATGCAAAATCCAAGTTTTCAGCAACAGTTAACAAAACAAGGAATTTCTAACCAATTCAACAATCTTGGACCTGGCATGATGGGCAATTCTGGCATGGGACCAGGTATGATGGGCAATTCTCCAGCAGGAGGCATTTCATATAAGACCACATCAATAAAAGATACCGCCAGTGAAATTAAGTCTCAGCCAAATGATGCACAAACCAGTAAAGATAACAATACCATAACTTTTAGTTTCTCAAACATATCACTTACCGCATTTGCCATGATGGGACAAGATGCAATTAATGCAACAGGATACAATCCACCAAGTTCTCATATTGGTGGGGATGTCTTTGTAATGGGTGGTCTGATAAATCCTACACTTGTTGTAAAGTCAGGAACTCAATTGCACATCACTCTAGTGAATATGGATGAAGATATGGCACACAATTTTGTAATCACCACATCAAGTCCTCCATATTCCACCATGCCCATGATGAGTAATGGTTCATTTCTAAACAAAATGCCCATATTGCCAAATGAAGAAAAACAACAAGGATATGCTTACGAGTATACTGACTCTATAACGCTGGACCAATCAGGAACTTATTGGTATGTATGCACTTATCCAGGCCATGCAGAAGAAGGAATGTATGGAAAGATAATTGTGAAATAATCTAGTCGGTAAGAAAATAAAATTTCATGCTTGTGCGTCATAGATTTTTTAAATGGACGTGGTATGCGATTGTATAGTGCATCAGTTAGTTTCGCTATACGTAATTGTCTATTGAAAAGTCAAGTTTTCACTGACTTTTTTTTATAAATATAATATGCTGTAGCTATCAATATTACAGCAAATATTACAATTACAATCATCACAGGAAATAAAATGAAACTCATGTTAAGAAATTGAAATTGTGGTGATGAAACAAAAACTGTAAATTTTGCAATATTTATGGCGCTTGGAGTGTCAATTCGTAGCCATATGTAATAAGTCCCTCCACTTGGAAAGACATAGTCCTGTGAAAAATCCGTTCCATTTATTGTAGTAGTTGCAAATTTATGTACGATGCCATTTGAAGTTGAACTAGCTTCAGGACTTACCACCGTAATAGTTTCTTTGAAATCCTTGAGATGTTCACCCGTATTTAGATTTTGAACACTAAAGATCATAGTGGAGTTCTTATCCACAGTGGGGGTAGATGGAATAGTATCAAATTGAATGTGGATGTTATCGCTTGGGTTTTTCCAATCTTGATAATTAAATCCATAAAGATGACCATATGACGGAAAACTAGGAACAAAGGCAATACAGCAAAGAAGTATCATTTTCATTACTTTTAAAAATTCAAAATTTGAATTTGGCTTCATTTAAGAATTGAAGCATCATCTTGACTTATAATACATTATAATGATTTTCTATTCTTACACAGAATTAAGAAACATATGTATAATTTTTATGTGATCCACGCATGACGTAACAAGTGAGAAAAATAAAGATAATTTTACCCGTATGCTTTTGCATTTTGGTTATTTTTGTGTCTCATGATGCAAGTGCAGAGTTGCCAATTCTCAATACATCTGTTGATGGTATTTTTGGATCATTGAATTGGCAGCCTGATGCATTAAATTCAGATTCTGAGGCCATAGGAAATTATGAGGTAATCATCACAACAGATCCAATCAGTCCAGCAATGGACCAAGTTACTCACATACAGTTCAAAGTCTTCAATTATAACCAAGGCTCCTACGGAGATAAATTAAACTATGCCGAGATGGGTGTCAATCACTTTACAATGGGAGTAAGAATATACCATAATGATGTATTAGTACATGAATTTCTTCCACAATATCACGATGGGAGTTCATGGAGTACTGATTATACCTTTACACAGTCAGGAAATCACGTATTAAAAGTAGACCTGTACAATTTTGACAAGGACCACAATGTTGTGACGTATATTTTCAATGTTCCAGTATCAACAAAATTCGGTCCCATTTTCCAATACATTATAGTTGCTGCAGTGGCTGCATTTGCAATAATCTTGGCATGGGTTGGATTTTCCATGAAGAGAAAAAAGACTCAGAAAGTGTAAATGACAAAAACCAGGTTGCAACAGGATGGGAATTAAAAGATGATTTAATTATCAGAGTAAACTGATCTTTAATGCACATCATGGTCTCTGAAAAAATGGTTAGATTTCAAAACAAGAACAAGGATTTGAACCAGCTAGCACAACAAATAACCACAATGCTGGAAGGAGACGGATACAAAACACAGATGACTTCCAATTCACCAGTAGGAATAGTCATTCAGGCAACGAAAGCAGGGATTCTCAGAGATATCATTACTGCAGACAGGGCATTTACCATACTGATCAGCGGGGATTCAAATGATTTTGCCATACACATAGGAATTGGAAAATTGATACAAAACATTGCTGTTGCGGCAGCAGAGGTATTACTCTTATCGGCCTTATTTCTAGCCGTGGATATTCCAGAGATGCTCTGGACAAGACATGTAGAAAACGAGATATTAAAGAAGATAACACAGATTATCAGTTGACCAAATCAAAGATCTTTTAACAATGTCAAATCTTTAAAATCCATTTTATCAAGCCATGAATACTGTACTACCTACTAAATTAGAACAGAGAGTTCAACACTTCCCTGATGTAATCTCTTTCCTAGATAAAACATGCCTGTGATAATCTCGATTATTCTGCCTGTAGTGTTAGTACACTGTTAACCTGTCTCAAGCCTAGAATCTTCAATCGTATCGTATCATCTAATTCCCCTTCCGTCTTTGTTTCAATTTTTGCCACTATATCGTATACTCCATGCGTAGCTTGCACTTCTTTGACACTTTGCAGTTTTTGAAGAAATTTGACAATTTGTTGTTCTTTTCCAAGATCACAGTTTATGAGAACATACGTTTCTCTCACGTGTTGTTTCTGCAACCATTGTATTTCAATAACATAGATTGCAGTGTGTACTAGCTAGAATTTAACTCCATTAGGGATTTATTCTATGATTCGCATTATGATGAGATTTTAACTAAATTAGTTTAATACTATCTCATTTTGCCACAAATTTTCTTCGATACATAAATCCAATAATTGATGAGCCTAGAAAAGTTGCAGTCCAATACAGCCATAGGTTATCAAAAATTCCTGAAAAAACAGCAGGTGCAAGGGAACGAATTGGATTCATGGATGCCCCGGAAATAAACGCCAAAAAGAAAATATCAAGTCCTATTATTCCACCTATTACAATTCCACTAAAACCCCTCAGTCCGTTTGTATGAACAACACACATAATCACTGCCATCAAGAGTGCTGTTGCCAAGACCTCCATTCCAAAAATTGTCCACAGTGGAAAGGAGTAGTTGGGGACATTTACCCCAAGATGGGCTTCTGTTCCAATAAAGTTCTTGACAAAAATTATTCCTGAAAATGCTCCAATAGATTCTGCCGCAAAATAGATCGGTAGTTGTGTTTTTGTAATGTGTCTTGTGATAAAATATGACACAGTAACTGCGGGATTGAAATGAGCACGTGAAACCTTGCCAAACGCATAAACCATCAAACAGACCCCCACAAAAGGAGCAAAGGCCTCAAACCATGACCCTATGGTTCCATTGGACTTTGCATTCAATACCACAGATCCTGTAGCACAAACTACTACAACAAACGTACCAAGGATTTCAGCAAAAAATATCCTTTGATTAGGAGTTAGTTTACTAGTTAGATTCAAGAGTTGTGACAAGTTCTTTTACCTTTTTTTCTATTTCGTTTCTGATCTCTCGTACCTTCTCGATTGGTTTTCCCTTTGGATCCTCAATACCCCAGTCTTGATGATTTCCAAGAAATATTGCAGGGCATTCTGTTTTATCAATACATCCCATACTCACCTTTAGGAATGAAGACTGAACCAATTCCTCAGACAATTCTTTCGGTTTCTGTTTGCTAATGTCGATTCCAACTTCTTTCATTGCTTCTACTGCAACTGGATTGATCTCTGGTGTTGGTCTTGATCCTGCACTGACTGGAATCCATGCTTCAGGGGCATACTTTCTAAAGAACCCTTCTGCCATCTGACTTCTTCCAGCGTTTTCTACACATACAAAGAGAATTTTTTTTCCTTCCTTGTGTTTTCCAAAGAACTTCACGACATACTCACTTTATTGCCTTGATGACTAGACTTGATATTTTTCTACCGTTTACCTTCTCTCCTTCCATGTATGTTCTTTCTTCCAGAATATCCACATTCTCAAAGCCAGCTTTTTTGATACTTTGAATATAATTCTCCTTTGTCAGTGCACCATCAATACAACTACACCATTGCTCTGCATTGACCTGATCTTGATCAATCTCTTTATCAGTCACAAGGTCGGAGATTACCATCCTGCCGCCCTTCTTCAATATTCTATGAACTTCCCTAAACGCATTTGTCTTATCAGTGGTAAGATTAATCACACAGTTACTGATAACTGCGTCAACAGTATTGTCATCAACAGGAATGTTGTTTTCAATGTCTCCTTTTCGAAATTCTACGTTAGCGTAATTTCCTTCTTTTGCATTTCTCCTTGCCTTGTCTAGCATCTCATCTGTCATGTCAATGCCAATCACTTTACCTGATTTTGAGACCTTGTTTGCAGACAGAAATACGTCTATTCCAGCACCTGACCCAAGATCCACAACTGTCTCTCCATCCATTAGGTTGGCAAATTTTATTGGTGCACCACACCCAACACCCAAGATTGCGGCATTTGGAATTGATTTTAATTCTTCTTTATCATATCCAATTATTTTGGTGGCGTCGACAGGGGAATCATTTGTACTGCATTCTCCAGGCATACAACAACAGTCTGAATTTCCAGTTAATGCAATCTTGCCATACCTTTCCTTTACCTTTTCTTTGATGATATCATTCATGTCATAGGTTTACAAAGTAAACCATTTAAGTTATCAAGGATAAACAACTACAGTTAGTGTAAAAATGGAAACTAAAAGAAAAACACTTCCAATGGTCAAAGACAGTTGCGGTTTTGAAGGGTATGATGCATCCTCCTTGATGACAGATACATCCAAACTCAGAAAGATAATTACTAAAAGAGGTACTCTTGAAATCCTAATTCCATTATGCTGTACTACTAAACCAGTCAGATACAAACAATTCAAGCAAGCTATGAAAGGAATAAGCAGTAGGACTTTGTCAATCCGATTAAAAGAACTAGAAAAAAGTGGAGTCTTGGACAGGCTGTCTTATAATGAAATCCCTCCACGTGTAGAATACAAACTAACCAGTAAAGGACAGGAACTTGTAGAATCAATGATAGATCTTTTACAGTGGATGAAGAAATGGTCTAAAACTAGATAGGCTTGCATTGCGGTCAAATAATTTACAAATCACATTGACTTGTAAATGGAGAATGATTCTGTCATGATTTTGGACCGTACTTGTAATTTATTTTTGAAGTTAGGAAAACAAGAACCTCTTTTGAAAAATTTTTCTTATGAAATGCCAAGATAAATATACAATCAAGCTAATTGCCACGCGTACTTGTAGTAAAATAAAATCCAGGATCAGACGAATTTTTCCATCCTAGCAACTTGAACATCACTAGTGTATAGAATGATAGCATAATCAGGCATCAATGTCCTCAATATTTCTTCGATGATCTTTTCAGCACTCTGTTCAGTTAGTACCACCTCTATTTTCACATTTTTTTCTTCCGGTAGTCCCTGTCCTCGTAGTCCCTCATCACCCATTCCGCCAACCTCATAAGATGTGTATCCAGTTATCCTGTGTTTTTTCAATATCTCTTTTACTTTGCTCTGTGCAAGTATCTCGCAGGTAATTGTTAATAATTTGATATTGTATAGCTTCATTTTGGTTATCACTTTACCTAACCGAATAAACTTATCGAACCCAAGTTATGAAAAGTAGTAGAAATGATCAAGAGCATAGGCAATAATGCTATTATGATATATGGAAATGTAATTCCTAATGCAGATGTGATATACAAACTGGGGTTTGCTCGCGGTATGCCAGTCCTAAGTACTGCCGGAGCCGCAATAAAAGACGCACTTGCAAAAAGCACTCCAAACATTACTGCTCCACCAATACTAAGGCCAAGGTAATTTGCAATGATCACTCCTATTGTACCATTTAATGTAGGAATCAAAATTGCAAACGCAATTAAAAAGGGTCCTACTTTTTTGATGTCATTTAATCTCTGTCCTGCAAGTATTCCCATTTCAAGGATGAATATTACAAGTGCACCAAAAAACAGATCCTCAAAGACTGGTTTTATGGATGCAAATCCATGATCACTTATGATATATCCAATTACAATGCAACCTAGAAGGATGACAATAGCTTTTCCAGTTATGGTCTCACGTAGAATTTCTTTTAGGTTTCCAGTATTGCTTTTTGTATCTACTTCAATATTTGTTCCATCATTGGTGTTGTGAGAAATCTCTGATTTGGTTCCCTGTTCCTTGATTTTTGTAAATGATTCTTTTCTCTTTTTCAATTCCTTTTCAACTGTCATATTGACAAGAAATATTGAAAATACAAGGCTCATAGGTTCCAGTACTGCAAGTATTGCGGTGATGTAACCTTCGGATGTTATGTTTTGATCTCTAAGAAATGACAATCCTACTGAAAATGTCACAGCACCGACAGAACCGTACGTAGATGCAAGCGCGTACGAATCAAATATGTTGAACTTGCCAAGTCTTCTTAAAATTTGATAATGGTTCAAAGTCATGACAAGTGCCAGAACCACAGCTATTGCCATCGGATTGGCAATCTGTTCAAGACCACCCTTTCTCATTTCTATTCCCCCATGCAGACCTATTGCAGCAAGCAGGTAAATTGGCAGAAAGGATGAAAGCTGATCAGGTATTCGAAGATCTGACTTTATATGGGCAGCAACCACTCCCAATACAAAAAACAGAACAATAGGAGTCAAAAGATTAGCTTGTACTATCTCAATAATGTCCATTGAAAAATCACCCTAGCGCGAAAAATTTACACTGTTACAGTTGAACTGTATGTTATCTAAGATGATTCTAAGTTTCATTGAATGTTTTTCTCGTTAGTTGAAGTTAATATTAAGTTACTGAGAGACATGTAAGGAATTGTTGAAAATTTTATTTTAAACATATAAAATTTGTTTTAAACAACATCTGTCCTAAACCTTTGATCGGCATTACAATTTTAGTTCGAAACTCACTAAAGGAGGTATCAGATGGGATTATGTACCATATTGTTCTAGTCATAGTTCGTCCTGGGGAATTTTTTTATACTCAGAATCGTTTTGAAGATTTTTGTTTGTAATCATACAAACCGTATCTCCCCATGAGATAAAGAACAAAGATACTTGAAGTATAAATCGAACTTTATAGTATAATATGCAAATGGTGATCATGGTATGTTATTGAAATTACTGGCGTTCGTGTTTGTGGCTCTAGTATTCATCGGTTTGGGTTCAAGTGGAACTCTTAATGCCGCACTTACCGGTTATCATTCGGTGGCATCAAACCCTGTAGTTCAGCAACTTCAAAGCAAGGCAACAAGTGTGATAATAAGCGAAGCAACTACTCAGATCCACAACATAGAGAACACTGCAGCCCATGTGATATCTTCAAAAATATGAGCCAGGGCGATAAATCATGAAGATTCCATTTTATAGAATGACGTTTTTGGTAATGCTCAACATGTGGTTATATGAGTATCATCATATTTACCCACATACTTGATCAGGTTTGTGAGATATTTGTTATTGCAAAAGGATCAACATTCTAGATAGATGGAATCTTTTTTTAGGTAGGGCATTATTTGACGGAAGTCATAACAATAGAATTATGGGTTCTTGACCTATAAGACTCACTACAAGACTCCTTTCTTTAATTTTTTGTTAAAATAATTTCTAAGATTTGTACTTGGATAATCACAAGTAAATCTTATCTAATCTTAACACCATGATTATGCATGCAATATCTAGTAGAAGCTGAGAACATAGATGGCCTAATTCCAATGAAAGATGTACCAGATTACATCAATCACATCGTGATTCCAAGCTACGAACAACTGATAAAGTTGGAATCAGAAAACAAGATCAAAGGAGGACTCTTGGCAGGACAGAGAGCAGGAGCATTTGTGATGGAAGCCTCCTCTTCTGAAGATCTAGGAAAAATATTGAGGTCCATTCCCTTTTGGGGAATGGTAAAATGGAAAGTTACCCCTCTACAATCACTCAAATCTGCATTGGAACAGGATGGGCATATTGCAAAAGTGCTTTCAGGACAATAGTTCTAAAAGCCAATCTCCTTTAATTTTCAAACAAAATCTCTGGGATTTGGACTATCTGTTAGTTCAAAAACTGTAAGATTCGAATTCTTACAAGTCTGACACAAAAGTATAATGATTATCAAAAGTGATACCCAGAATTGGCATATTTATTTTAGAAGACATTATATTTGCTGATGAAGAAAAGTCATTTTCTTGCCCTGACAATGCTTGTAATAGGCATTAGTGTCATTTTTCTTGTTCAAATAAAACCAAACATATCACTTGCATCTGAAACTCCAGGAATAACAACGATTGTAAGAACTAACTCTTCCCATATGATAGGCTATTATGGATTAGCTCAAGTTTCTTGCAACAATGATGAAACACTAACAGGTGGAGGATATTACTCTGCAGGATGGCATGAAATGTTATCAGTTTACAGAAATGAGCCTTCGGAGGATGGCAAAAAATGGCTAGTCGATATGATGTACGTTGCCCCTCATTATTATGGAGCAGCCCCATCTTTTACAATATATGCAATATGTGCAAAACTTGCGCAATGATTACTTTTCTTTTTCATTCTTCGTAGATGGCGTACAGGGAGTTTTGGTCCGCTGTCTGTTGAGACAGGTTACTGTTCTGAACCCGGAGACTTATCTTGTAAGACATACTAACGGCTTTTTGTTCTTAGTTCAAATCTTTTCAAATTTTAAAAAATTGGGTTCAGAATTTAAATAGTAAAAATTAAGGCGCCGGGAGAGAGATTTGAACTCTCGAACCCTTGCGAGTACGCGCTTTATGGTTATATTAATTTCCAGGCGCGCGCCCTACCAGGCTAGGCGACCCCGGCATCATTTCGCCAAGTCAATTTCGTTGTCAAATCCACCATATATTACTGTAAGAAATGATCATTTTACAAACTTCTTTTTGTAAACAATAACAACTATTGTAGAGCCTATGAAAGGTGCAGTCAGGTATAACCACAGATCGTTAACACAACTAGATACTTTTCAGGTGTCAAAGATCTTAGGATTCACAGATGTTCAGAGATAAATGCGAAAAAGATGTCAAGGCCTACATGCACCTATTGTTATGCCACAAAAACCATTCAACCCCGTCTATGAATAACAGTCATGATCATTGCCATCTATAATGCCATGACCAGAATTTCAACACCCTTGTATTTACTGAAAATCATCTCAAGGTTTAGTGATTTTAATCTATTCAGGCCCGGCTAAATTCTATTTGAATATATTTATCGTAACAGACTTTGTCAACACATCTCCGGAATCTGAAGATGCGCTTGAAATTATTTTATATCGTCCCTGGTATGTTTTACTTCCATCTGTTTTTGTCTGATCCCATACAAAGTTTTTTTCCTCTTTTGGATCTAGTTTGGAAACCACTTGTGCAGATATTGGAGAATATATTATTGTACCATCAAGTTGTGCAATCTTCAAACCATATGATGTATCTGCAAATGTGAGCGGTACAGTTCCCGAGTTTATTATCCGTATATGAATTTGTTCTCCAAGATGATAGTTAATTTTTTCCAGAATAATAGTCAAAGATGGTCCATTAGTGTAAACAAGAGCAGGAATTTGATTTGCAACCTGTGATAGATAAACACCTAACATTCCAGCAGCTATTAATCCTACGATGAAAAATATGGCAGCACCTTTTGGGATCAACTTGAAAAATTCAAGTTTGGTTCCTTTTTAATTGTTAACTACTGCCTTTGATCTCCAACTTTTTGGATATGTATTTGGAGCCATAATGATTCTTTTTATCTTAAAGGCAAAGCCTTTGGTGTTTTCAACAATCTCATCTTCGTCCAAGATGGCTTCTGCTAGAGCCACTACCTCTCCTTTCTGCGTGTATATAGCAACAAAATCTCCACGCTTTAGTCCAGGAGAGATCTCGAGAATTCCAGGTATTGCAAGTTGAGCCCCGTGACAGAGCGCATCCACTGCAGAATCTCTTATTACAACAGACTTTATCTCGCTTAGAGTAATTTCTATTGGCATCATTATTCGCCGTAGTTTTGTGTCATCACCATT
Organism: Nitrososphaerota archaeon; assembly: GCA_028867275.1. Classification (GTDB taxonomy): domain Archaea; phylum Thermoproteota; class Nitrososphaeria; order Nitrososphaerales; family Nitrosopumilaceae; genus Nitrosotalea. The sequence goes on along the minus strand of JAGWGU010000004.1, from coordinate 3,857 downwards.
TTCTTTCCACAAGGCATATGCATCAACAAGATCATGCATTTTTACCAGATTAGAATCCTCGTTGAAGTGTCCCACCCTAGTTCTTCTGAGTTCAATCATTGTTGCACCTTCACCAAGAATCTCTCCCATGTCATAGAAAATCTTCCTGACATAGGTTCCTGCTTCACACAAAATTCGGAGAAGCAATAGTCTTTCCTTTTGTTCTATAACTTCAATTTCATATACATGTCTGATTCTAGTTTGCCTTGATACAGCAGATCGTTGTGGTGGTTTTTGAAAGATTTTACCTGTTAGTTGTTTGAGCACACTAGCCAATTTTTCTTGTGGCGGAAGTGTATGTAGCCTTCCAAGAGCATGGTACTCTTTTGGTCCAAGTAATAAAACTATGAGAGCCTTGGTTGCTTCTCCTAGTCCTATTGGTAGAAGTCCAGAGACCTGAGGATCAAGTGTTCCACTATGACCTGCTTTTGGAACATGTAGTATTTTTTTCACCCATGCTACAGTTTCATGACTTGTTGGACCGTTTGGTTTATCTAGTAAAATGAAACCATATTCCAAAAGTTGTTCAATTGATCTCTTGTCATAATATGTACCATAGACATCATTTGTGATGTCTTGGTCTATCACTCTAAGATTTTGTAATTGTTTGAGAGTCATAATAATTTTTCACCGCATTTTTTGCTTGTTCAAGAACTTGTTCAGGTCCAAGGTTATCGGTATTTATCACAGCATTAAACACAGATAGATCCTCACCAAAATTAAAACCATAAAGCTTGTGATATAATGTCTTGTTTTCATCATATCTCTTTTTGACTATTTCAAGCGCATCTTGTATAGATATGTCATCTCTCATTGTCATCCTTTTTGCACTATTTTCATGCGAACCTGCAAGCCAAATTTTTATGCCGTCCTTAACTAACCAGGGTAATGTGTAGCTTGTTATGATTACATTTTCAGTCAAAAATATTTTTTTTAATTTTTCATCTACCTCCTTATCAAATTCAGGATTTTTTTTTCTAATATTTAGAAAATTCATCCCTTCTGCAGTATCCCAAAAATCATCTCTATCAGTTTCAAAGCCTTGATCTTTGGCCATCGCTTTTAGCACATCGCCTCCACTCAAGTATTTCAGGCCAAATTCATTTCCTAGTCCTTTTGCTATTGTAGTCTTTCCAATGGCTGGTGGACCAGAAATTATTACTGAACGAAGCAATTTAGCTTGTATCCATCGTAGTTTTTGTAACTCTCATTATGATACCACTAAAGGCAGCAGAAGAAAGGAAGTACCATGCCCAAAAATACAACTCGTTTACATGATGACATACATCGGGATGACCAGGAAGTTGAGATTCTGCCACTTTAGCTGCAGTACAGGTCAATTCAAAAAATCCTCCAGGTATAAAGTTTAACGATATAGGTGCGATGGCAACTGTATAAGAAAACAACGGAGGAAGTACAAAATAGAATACTAGAATCAATGGAAGGAATGTAATCATCATAGGTCTCATATTCATCTGCATTACTTCCATGTTCATCTTGTTCATGTACGCAGATTTTTTGTTGAGCTCATCTGTCTTTGCCTGATCTTTTGATTTGAATGCAGCCATTCTTTCTTTTTGCCAGGCCCTTGTTTCCTTGAGAAGTCTTTTCAGTTTTTCTTGATCAACCATCTTTCGTTTTATTAGTGCATTAAGCAGGTTGAGGCCTACAGAAATACCCATTATGCCAAAGGCAGAAGCAATCATTCCCTTCACTATGGGATTTGCACTACCTAGCGGTCCCTTGCTTAGGCCAGGTAGCTGAAGTGCTATTGAATTTATGAAATCAAGAAATATACTATGTTCCATTGTTATACCCCATTGCATTTAGAATACCTCGTGCCGCTTCATCAACTTTACCTTCTGTATTGAGAACCATCTTTATTGGAGAACCACAAAGTATTGAACAAGTAGAAAGCATTGCACTTGTAACATCAAGTTCTTTTTTTATGGCATCAATGGATACAATATCCCTAGTTCTAGTAGTATCAGTCATTCTACGATTATAGATCTCTTCAGGTCGTGCAGTTATCATGATAAAACTATCAGGATTAAGAATTTCTAAAACATTATGTGGAAGCCCAGGATAAAAGCCCTCTTTTGTTGATATGAATGCATGTGTATCCACAATTATCACATCATCATCTATAGAAGATATGGTTCTTGCAGCCATAGATTGTAATTCTTTTTGTTCCTTGACAGAAAGTTTTCTCAGATCATCTCGATTTTGTACTCCTTTCTTTTTTGCTTCATCAAACATTACTGTTCCAAAAATTGAGACGCTTACTTTGATATTTTTCTCTTTTAACAGTTCAACGACTCGTGATACAACTGTAGTTTTTCCAACACCTGGAATTCCCACAATTATTATTTTCTTACTTTCTGCCAAGCAATGCACCCAGGGTAGGCATTACTTCCTCGACTCTTTCTCGAACAAGTAAATTGTAATAGTTAATCAAGATATCAACTGTCAACAACATTCCTGTCCCTGATCCAAATGTTCCCAGTACATCAGAAGTACCAGCTAACAATCCCAGTATGATAGAACCAATTATAGTAACAGACGGAATGTATTTTTGAAGTAGGTTTTCAACAGGCTGGTTGGAACGTCTGAAACCAGGTATTTGTACCTCTGCATCAAGTAGGTTTTTGGCTGCACTCTTTGCAGAAAGGCCTCCAAGCTCAATCCACAATCTACCAAACAGAACAACTATTCCCACCATGAATAAGATGTACAAAACAGCTCTAGTTGGATCTAATGCAACTATGTCCAAACCACGTGGTGCAGTAACATAGTACAGTATACCTCCTGTAGGAGTGGATGGGGAGGTAGGATCAAACATTCCCAAGAAATTCAAGAATGGGTTTGCATTTCGGGGGTTAAAGTTAGCCCACATGATTTGTCCTACAAATACAGCATTAGCTGTAAGAGCAGAAGCCAAGATTACTGGAATGTTGGAGACATACATCAACTTGATTGGATACACTGCTGAGAATCCTCTATACTTTGTAGATACAATGGGTATCTCCACCTTGATTCCTTGTGTATATACAAGAATCAGTAAAACTCCAGCCGTTATGAATAGACCAAATATGCCAGGTAGTTGATTAGACCTGAAAAAGAGATTGGTAAAATCATGATTCATTGCACCGTGTATAATATTTGCAAATACACCCACAGGACCTCCATCTCCAGCAGGAATTGGGCTGAATAAGCTCCAAATCACTTGTTGAGCTACACCTGCGGCAATAAACAAACTAATTCCACTTCCAAGTCCCCATCCCTTTTGCACTAGTTCATCTAGCAGCATGATTATCACAGATGCTCCTATTAGTTGTCCTACCAGAATGAAGATAGCTTCATGGTTTGGCATTCTTGGTCCATAAACTGCCATTCCATACAAGGAAGATTCTGCAATGATTACTATGTAAGTAACAATTTTGGTTGCTGTTTGATACAACTCTCTGTCCTCTGGTTTCTTAAAATCAAGATGAAATATCTCAGAACCTTTCAGAAGTTGCATCAAGAGTCCAGCAGTGACAATAGGTCCTATTCCAAGTTCAATCAGGGTACCTTGTTGGGAAGCAAAAATTACTCTGGCAAATGCAAGAAAATCAAAAGATGGGGTAGATGCACCATACAGAGGAGTCTGTCCCATAATCATGTAAATGAATAATGCAATTCCACACCACATCAAACGAACTTGAAGTGAAATTTTCTTTTTTGGCTTTGGTACTTGTGGAATATAGACTTCAGCTTTTGAGATAATAGTTTTTAAAAAACCGGCAGAGGATGTACCTTCTTCTGCTGTCACGCTA
>JAGWGU010000043.1 GCA_028867275.1 Nitrososphaerota archaeon | reverse complement strand
CATCTGAGTCTGTGAATATGTGCTTGCGAACAATAATCCTGCTACTGCCACTACTGCGGCAATAGACATCATACTGTATCGTCTGTTCATCGTTTCGGATGTTTAAATCTAAATATATTAACTTATTGGGTCTTTTCTTGAGAAATTCGCAGATTCTTGTGATTTCGCACCACTCTTAGTTTTAAAAATGCGAATGCATATTAGGAAAATTAATTTTAGTTTTGGCGTGAAGTTTAGAATCGACTCGGATTCCTTAGGAAAAGTTGAGATCCCAGCAGAAGCATACTATGGGGCATTCACTGCAAGAGCAATAAAACAATATCACGTAAGTGGACAGAGATCTCACCCATATCTCATCATGGCATTTGTGATGATCAAGAGATCAGCTGCAGTGGCAAACATGAAAGTAAAAGTACTTGACACAAAAAGAGGAAATGCAATCATCAAGGCATGTGATCAAGTTCTATCAGGAAAACATCTTGATCAGTTTGTAGTAGAAGCAATCAACTCTGGTGCCGGCACAGCATTTAACATGAACACAAATGAAGTGATTGCAAATATCGCACTTGAAACAATTGGAGAAAGAAAAGGAAACTACGAAGTCATCCATCCAAATGATCATGTAAACATGTCACAATCAAGTAATGACACATTCCCAACTGCGATGCATATTGCGATTTTATTTGATATAAATCAGGTCATACCTGCAATTGATGAACTTGTAAAGATGTTAACCAAAAAAGCAAAAGAATTTTCAAGTTATCAAAAAATTGGAAGAACACATTTGATGGATGCACTTCCTGTAACTCTTGGAAGTGAGTTTGCAGCATATGCTACAGCAGTTGCAAAGGCGCGTGATGCAATCTTTGAATCAAAGAAAGAATTAGAACATGTTGCACTTGGAGGAACAGCAGTTGGTTCTGGAGCCAACACTCCAAAAGGATACAGAGTGCTTGCAATATCAGAGCTTGGCAAGATATCAAAACTTCCACTCAAGCCAGAACAAGATATGCAGTTTGGACTCGAGAGTAGATTTGCAGTTGCCAGAGTTTCATCGTCTCTTAGGAATTTGGCACTAGAGCTTGGAAGGATATCAAATGACATAAGATTGATGGCATCAGGACCTGTTGCAGGCCTAGCTGAGATTGGAATTCCTGCAGTTCATGCAGGTTCTTCAATCATGCCAGGCAAGGTAAACCCATCTCTTGCAGAATGCATGAACATGATATGCTTTGACATAATTGGTAAAGACTCTACTGTAGCACTTGCAGCACAAGCAGGTCAGTTTGAGCTCAATGTGATGCTTCCTGTAATGCTAAAATCAGTTCTGGATGCAATGGATATGCTAAGAAATTTCGTTCCAATATTTTCAAAGAATTTAATCGATGGACTTACTGCAAACAAGACAAAGCTCAGCCAATACATAGAGAACAGCCCAGTCATAGTGACTCTTCTTACTCCAAAAATTGGATACCAAGTCTCTGCAGATTTATTCAAAGAGTCTCTCAAGACAGGAAAAACAATCAGACAACTTGTGGTCTCAAAGGGATTGTTGACTGAAAAAGAAGTAAAGGCTTTGCTTGGATAAACAATGGCAAAGATCTGGGTAGAGGCATATGGTTGCTCTGCAAGTTTTGCAGATTCTGAAATGATATCAGGTCTTGTTGTAAATGGAGGTCACACTCTTGCAGAAAACGAAAAAGATTCTGATCTTAGTGTGATAGTTACTTGTTCTGTCAAAGATGTTACTGCACACAAGATGGTGCACAGGATAAAAAAATTAAGATCAAATCCACTTGTTGTTGCAGGTTGTCTCCCAAAGGCAGAACAGACAACGGTAGAAAAGTTTAGTCCAAAAGCAAGTTTGCTTGGACCAAATTCTCTTGGAAAGACTTTGGAGGTTATCACTTCTACATTAAACGGAGTAAGAAAGATAGAGCTTGCAGATACTGATGTAAGCAAGGTTGGACTTCCAAAAGTTAGGCTAAATCCAGCAGTAGGAATTATTGAGATAGCAAGTGGTTGTATGAGCGAGTGCACATTTTGCCAGACAAAGATATCCAAAGGAGACCTGACAAGTTATCGAGTCGGAGACATTGTAAGGCAGGTAAGACATGAAATTGAGGATGGTTGTGCAGAGGTCTGGCTTACCTCAACTGACAATGGTTGTTATGGATTTGATATTGGCTCTAGCCTACCGGAACTTGTACAAAGCGTTTCAGAGGTAGAGCACGAATTCATGATACGCGTAGGAATGATGAATCCAATGTACCTTCCACGCATCAAAGGCAAACTCTCGGAGAGTTTTACAAACGACAAAGTCTTCAAGTTTCTTCACATTCCAGTCCAGAGCGGCAGCGACAAGGTCCTAAGAGACATGAAGAGACAGCACACTTCAAAGATATTTTATGATGTAAATTCATTATTTAGGAAGAGATTTGACAGGTTTACCATTGCTACAGATATCATAGTAGGTTTTCCTACAGAGACTGAAGAAGACTTTGCCAAGACAGTTGATCTGATAAATGAGACAAGGCCAGATGTTGTAAACCTCTCAAGATATAGTGCGAGGTCTGGTACCAAGGCATCCCAGATGCAACAGATTGATGTGTCAGAGGTCAAACGAAGAAGCAAGATAATCTTTGATATTGCAAAAGAGATCTCCCAGCAGAGAAATGAAGAGTGGATAGACTGGAAGGGAGTGGTACTATTTGATGAGGTGTCAGATGGAATAACAAAGGGAAGGAATTTTGCATACAAACAGGTAGTTACAGATGACAAGGTTAAACTTGGACAAAAGGCCGTTGTAAAGATCGATGGGGCCGCACCAAATGGTCTGTATGGCAGCATAGTGAGCTAAATATTTTAGATCCGATCTTGGATCAAAACTAAGCAACAAAGTTTTTTAATCAATTTTGTAAGCAACAATAAGTCATGGAATTTCAGATGAAAGATCCAGTTTTGATTATAGGTCTAGGCGGCGCAGGATGCAAACTTGCTGTCACCATCAAGGATAAACTAGGCTATGACTGCCTCTTGGTAAGTCATGATGCCAGAGATCTCAACCATGACACCTCAAAGATTTTGATTAATACCAGTCCAATTTTGAATCCCTCTGCTTACCTCATAAGAGGTGTCTCATTTGGTGCAAGAGAATCAATTGAGGAGAAAATGGAGGGATATTCCACCATAATGGTCATTGCCAATCTAGCAGGAAAATCAGGTGCTGCCCTTGCCCCAGTAGTATCCCAAATAGGCAAAGAATCAGGAAAAAGCATACTTTCATTTGGAATCATGCCATTCAAGTTTGAAAAAGACAGAATATTCTTCTCAGGAGTATCTCTTAAGAGATTAAAGACAAATTCTGATTGCACCGTAATAATAGACAATGATGCATTGCTTGAGAGCAACCCAGATCTTACTCCAGATGCATGCAATGGTATAACAAACTCTGCTTTGCTGCACGTAATATCCACTCTAAAGAACTCATCTTTGCCACTTGAAACAAGCATACTTTCAACCAGCAAAGACATCCCAGATGTGGAAACTTCTCTTAGAGATTCCATCAAGATGTTATTCGAAGACGCATCACCAAACAGCATCAAGAGTGCACTAATGTATGTAGTAGGCGGAAATAAAGTTCCAGTAGGAGTCTTGAATTCAATGGTAAATACAATAAGCGGAATTTTTGGAGACGACAGCACACGAGTAAGCATGTCAGTCACAACAGGAGAAAGTTCCAAAGTTGTACTACTCACTTCAATTGAGGGTGAGACACGATTTGACAAGTATGATCCACTGGGATTCATACCAAAAGAGAATGTGCTTGACTGGGATGAGCCAGATGCAAGTGTAAAGATTGATCTCAACTTAGATCAAATAGAATAAGATTCATACAAGAAAAATAATTTTCCGTCGCATTACAAATATACAAATTAAAATTTAGAGTCTATTCTTTCTTTGGCTTTTTTTCTGCCTTGGACTCAGTCTTCTTTTCTTCTTGTTTTGGTTTTTCTTCAGCCTTTTTTGGTTTCTCTTCTTTCTTTGGTTTTTCTTCTAATTTCTTTTCTTCTTGTTTTGGTTTTTCTTCAGCCTTCTTTTCTTCTACTTTCTTCTCCTCTTTCTTTGGCTTGTCATCAGATTTCTTGTTTGTCTTCTTTTTGTCATCAGATTTTTTATCAGATTTCTTTGAACTCTCTTCTGCCTTCTTTTCTTCCTGATATTTGGAAACAATGACATTACCATCATCTTTTGTAATCTTTACTCGTATCTTTCTTGGAGGATGTCTGATGCCTCTGGCCCAAACCAAGTGGCTTATTTCTTCTTCAATCTTGACATTTTCAGATTTCATGTGCTTTGTGGCAAATTCTCTGATCATATTGATTGCCCTCTTTGCCCTCTGGTTGTTTGGTGACAAGAGTACTTTTCCAAGGTTAATAGTGTAAATTCTTTCTATTGATTCAGTAGACATTTTATCCAACACTCACATCTGTTCTGCGCCACTGTCTTTTCTTAGGATTGGTTCTCACCCTTCGCTTTGTCCTAACAATTATCCAAGCTGGTACAGATGAATTCTGTTTTATCTTCTTCATCAACCTGTTCTTTCTTGGAGTTGACTTGCGGGCAGCCATAAAAATTTGACATTTTAGCCTCTTTTTAAATGAATCTCAGATACATAGATGAGCCTAGGACAATATCTTGTCATGTATCTGTTTTAGCATTCTTGCAGATGCTCCCCAGATCAAGTGGGTCTCAAACTTGAAAGTATACATCTCCAGGATCGATTTGTGTAATGGATCTTTGTCATCTTCAATTGTTTGTAGAAGTGAGAGTAAAGGTATTCTCAGAACTGAAGCAATTTCAGAATTTGTCAAAATTTTTGGCAACTTATTCAGCATTGCAATAAACGGAGTTATCACAAAGCCAGAGTTCAGGGTCGTTACTGGCTTTAGCTGTCCAATTATCATTGATCGTGAAATTTCCACTCCCAGTTCTTCCCTTGTCTCCCGGATTGCAGTCTCAAGCAGATCATTATCTTTTTTCTCCCATGTTCCACCAGGAAATGATATCTCGCCTGCATGATGATTCATTGTTTTGGGCCTCTCAGTCATCAGTATCATAGGCTCATCCCCAAATACAATTATCATGACTGCCGCAAGTTTGCTTTTAGAATCACTTTGTGGCTCTACAACTATGCCACTTGACAAGATCCGTTTTAGATCTGTAGCATCCAATGTTTTGTTACTGTCATGATTCATTATTGTCTTTTATCATTTGGAGATATCGTACCACTAGAGAGTAAAGTATTCTGCATCAGGATGGTGAACAACAATGGCAGCAGTCGACTGTTCAGGAATTATTTGACCTGCCTCGGTAAGGGTCATGCCAGATTTTTGTGGCTCTAACAGTTTCCATACTATATGATGTTGTGATACGTCTGGGCAGCTTGGGTATCCCCAACTGTATCGCAGCCCTCGCTTGTCCCCTATCTTGAGATCTTCCCTAATTTTGTGGTTTATCCATTCTGCCATTGCCTCTGCAGTTTCTACTGCAATTCCGTGTAGATAATAGGCGTCAGTGTATCTGTCTTCTTTGTTCCATTTGTCTATCAGATCAGATACTTTGGTCCCTACAGTAACTGCCTGAAATGCAACCACATCATCTTTTCCAAAATAATCAGTAAGACAGAGGTGTTTTGATTTTGAAGAGCGTGGAAAATCAAATGACAGTTTCTCGCCGTTTGGATGGTCCACTATCAGTTTTCCATCTTTGTTGTGACATGTAAAGTAACCATAGACTGCACTTGGCTCAAATAACTTTTCATCAAGTATCTTCTTTTTCCATTCTTGGAATAACACCTCATGCTCCTGCTCCGAGTCCTTGGCAGACTGTCCTCGGACTCCCCATGATAAGACAAACAATGATTTTTTGTTCAAATATTTCCAGACTTCGTTGAGGTCAATGTCTTTTGGCTCCAGCCGTATTATACCATTTAGACTTGTACAGACTGGTGGTGTTACGGGAACTATTCCACTGTGTGCAAACTCTTGTACCTCAGCTTTTTCAAAAACCGGCTCTTTCCATTTTTCAATTTTTTCTTGCCACTCTTGGATAAATTGTTGTTTTTCAGGTGAGACCAGTTTGTCCATCATTTTTAGTCCATCAAACATGGTCTTGCAGTAAAATACACCAGGAGTGTAAATTCCACCTTCCTTTGCAACCCTGTTGATATAATTAGAGTTGATTGCAGCACCTCCACAGAGAACAGGAATTTTCAGGTTGTTCTTTCTTGCATGTTCCACAAAGTACTGCATCTGCTTTGATGTCGATACCAACAACGCAGAAAGACCAATGGCGTCAGCATTTACCTCTTCAATTTTTTCAATGAATTTTTGCATAGGCACCTGCTTGCCAAGATCATACACAGCATATCCATTATTTTCAAAGATTGTTTTTACAAGATTTTTTCCAATGTCATGTACATCACCATAAACTGTTCCAAGCACCAATCTTCCCTTGCTTGACCCCTCCTCTTTTAGCAAATATTTTTCAAGTTCTGCAACAGATGCCTTCATGCATTCTGCAGACTTGAGCACAAATGGTAAGATTAGTTCCCCTGAGCCAAACTTGTCGCCTACTTCTTTCATTGCAGGTAAGAGATCCTCATTTAGTGTCACAATGGCAGCCTGATGAGTCATGTTCTTTGGAGCATCAATCTCAAGTCTGCCATTTTTTTCCACAAGGCTAAACTTGGCAGTGATTTTGTCTGCAATTGCACTGACCACATCATTTTCTATCCCATCACGTAACCTGTTTACAATCCTAAAGTTTGCCCTCTTTCCAGCAGGCCAAGTTGGGTCGACGTCCACTTTCTTTGTAGCAGCCTGGACATTTCCTTTGGTGTTTTCAAAATATGCAATATAGTCTGCAAGTGCGTTTTGGTGCTTGTTAAATATTAGATCTTCTGCAAGTTTTTTTTCCTTGTCGTCAATCTCTGTATACGGTATGACATCTTTAGGATTGATGATTACAGTGTCAAGTCCATATTTTACTGCATGATACAAAAATACAGCATTTAGAATCTTTCTTGCACGAGGAGCAAGTCCAAAACTGACATTGCTTAACCCAAGTGTCGTAAATGAATTTGGAAATTTTTCCTTGACAAGGCGAATTCCTTCCAGTGTATTTTTTCCCGCATCCAAAAATTCTGCTTCTCCAGTAGCCAAGGTAAATGTAAGTACATCAAAAATGAAACGCTCTTCAGTCAGACCATATTTTTTTCCAGTCTCAACCAAGAGTTCGGCAGTCTCTAGTTTTTCCTGCGGAGTCTTTGCCATCCCTTTTGGTCCAATACACATGGCAACAGCTGGAACTCCATACTTTACCATCAGGGGGGCAAGCAAGTGAAACCTACTTCCATCGCCTTCTAGATTTATGGAATTTATGATTGGCTTTCCAGGAATTTGTTCCAGTGCAGTTGCAATCACTTTGGGCTCTGTTGAATCAATTACTAGCGGTGCATCAATTTCAAGACTCAATAGTTTTACAAGTTTTTTCATAAATTCAAGTTCATCTGAGCGCTCTGTTGTTGCAACACAGACATCAAGACAATGAGCTCCATCTTCAACCTGGTCTCTTGCAAGTTTTACCAGTTCCTCAAAGTTGTCATTTAGTACACATTCCTTTGCCTTTTTAGATCCTTGAGCGTTTAGCCTCTCTCCAATTATCAAGGGCGCAGGATTCTGTAGCAGGTCAACAGCCTTTAATGCAGAACTTACTCTTGGAGTCTTCAACAGTATCATTCCCTAGCGCTTTTTCTAAATACCTAGCGGTTATTCTCTGTGGCTTTTTCGTCAATTACTTTGCGTAGAAATGAGATATGGTCAACATTTGTGCCACAGCATCCTCCAATTATCCTCACATTTGGATACTGGTTCAAAAAATCAGCCATTATGCTTGCCATCTCTTTTGGCTCCATCTTGTAGACTGCCCTACCACCTTGGTTTTCAGGCATTCCAGCATTTGGTACAACAAGCAACGGTAATGCATCCTGCTCGTTTAACCATTGCACGCTAGGGATCATTTCAGTAGGACCTGTAGAACAGTTCAGTCCAAATGCATCAATTCCCATTTCAGATATCGTAGTATATGCAGCTTGGATGTTTGTGCCAAGAAGCATTTTACCATACTTGTCTAGTGTAACATTTGCAATTATTGGAACCCTCTTGCCAGTTTTTTTGAATGCATTGTGACATGCCTCAATTGCAAGTTTTACCTCCAAGATATCTTGGCTTGTCTCAATCAGCAATGCATCAACGCCGCCAAGGATGAGACCCTCTGCCTGGATCTCAAATGCCTCCCGAATTTCATCAAGTTTTATCTGCCCAAGAGACGGATCATTTGAGCTTGGAAGAAAGCCTGTTGGGCCCATTGAGCCTATCACATATCTTGGTTTGTCTGTAAACTCTTGTGCTACACCAACTGCAAGCTGCGCTATTTTTTTGTTATAATCCAATGTCTGATCTCCATACCCATACTCTTCCAGTTTTAGCTTGTTTGAGCCAAACGTGTTGGTCTCAATACAGTCTGCACCTGCCTGCAGGTATGAGCGGTGGATCTTTTTTATCCATTCAGGTCTTGTAAATGACAATCCATCGTTGAACCCTTCCTTGCCATCTGGAAAGTCTTCGGGTTTGGGATTTAGTTTTTGGATCTCAGTTCCCATTGCACCATCAAAGAGTATAATTTTCTGTTTCATTAAAACATCTAGAGGAATTTTTTCAGCCAAGTACAACTTACAGAGGTTATCATCGATTTAATTCTGTTTTGTTTTGATACAATGCAAATCCTCTTCAAAGGTTATAATCAAGTAGTCAGGACAGTCAATTATGACCATAATTTATGAGATCAATCCACCAAAGGTTATCCAAGATACCATATTGTCTCATGACCAGCTCTCAGAGTCTGTTGAAAGGCTAAAGGAGAGGGCTGCCAAGATTGGTCAAGCAAGTGACGGAATTCACCTCACAGATTCAGTTCTTGGTATTCCCAGGGTCTCTCCAATTACAGCTGGATTTTTCATACGAAATTCTAACAAAAAAATAAGAATCACTGCAAGCATACGTGTTCGCGACAGAAATCTCACATCAATTACTCAGACAGTATGTGATGCCATTTTATTGAATCTAGACGGAGTTCTTGTTCTCAAGGGCGATGCCCCTCCATCAGGTCCAAAAGATTCGGGGCTTGTTCCAAGTGATGTAGTAAGACAATTCAATGAACAAGGTTTTGGAAAAAGAATTGACATGTACCTCTCAATTTCAAGCAATCCCGACTTTGAAAAGATACACAAAAAAATAGAGGCTCAGCCAAAGGGGTTTGTTACTCAGGTGGTAAGCTCAATAGATCAGGTCACCAGAATGGTTGATATGCTAAAACCTCAGGGATTTAGGATAATTCCTTGTGTGTTGTTATCGTCTGAAAAGAACAAAAAATCCGCCCAGATGTTAAATCTTGACTGGTCAGAGTACAGCAAAGACATGGTAGGATTTGTAAAACAGATAGACAAGGTTGCTGGAAATGTACTAATAAGCTCTCCAAATGACTTTGTAGGTGCATTGGATCTCCTATACAGGCTAAAGTAGATCAATCAGACAAGAACTCAGAGAAGCAGACATGGAAATTGGCACCTAGATTAAAATTAAAGATTGGCTTACAATTGATCGTCATCACATGAGATTGCTTGTTCCAATTTCCATATTTGCAATACTGATTGGACTTGGTATTGTTACCTCTAATTTTGCATCTGCTAATGTATGGATTCCAGATAATGAGTTTATGGGATTTTACAATGTAAATGGAACTTATACAGTAGTTGGTGCAGTAAAAAATACTGAAGCCAAGGCGATAATTCCAACAATTACAATCAATGTAAAAGATAATGACAAGACAGTGTCAGAAAGATACACTCTATCAACTGTAAATTCGCAAAAAGACATTCCATTTAACATTAAGATACTACAAGTTGAAGGAAAAAATGCGACACTTGAAAAACCTCAAATTAGTTTTGTTGTGGCAGATCACAATTCCACAGATATTGAGATCATCTATGACAAGACATTGAAAAAACATGTTGATGGTCATGAAACTGGATTTATCACAAACAATGACACCTCTACTGCTTATGGAGTGAGGGTTTATGCTGCAATATATGGCAAAGACGGCAAGTTCTTGGATGTTGGAAAGAGCATAGAGACGATTGAGAGAATGGATCCGGGAGAAAAGATTTCATTTTCCATGTATCCTGATCCACAACATGCCTCAATGGTAAGTTACTATAGCTGTTTTGTAGTAGGCGATGACCCAACTATGCCAGCATCGGTTCTCAAAGACGGCAAGCCATACAATTTCACATATCTAACTTCAGGCTCTGTTACTGATACTAAATATGATAATGCTACACACAGCATTACTGCAACTGTCAGGTACCCATTTCCAGATTCAGGGTTTGTAAACTTTATGTTCCCAGAAGAAACAGGTACAGAGAAATTTTCCGTACTATCAAATGGCAAACCAGTAGAATTTGTACAAAGCAAAGACCCGAATGGGTATTGGCATGTAGCACTGTCATTGCACCCAAGATCCACATCATATCTTACAATTTCAGGATTTGACCAACCTGGTGCATCAAACCAAGACAATTTTAGAAATTATATTCTAGTAGCAATACCGATTGTGGCTGCTGCAGTCAGCATAATAATTTGGAAAAAGAGAAAGGATTAGAGTAAAAAATTATTTAGACAATCCCCAGCGCGACAGAATTTTTGCTTCAATTTTTTTAAATACAAATCCATCAACTAAAATTCCTATAATCATCACTATGATAAGTATTCCAGATACTTGAGAAATATCATTGTCATGTTTGCCCAGATTTAATAAAAATCCGAGCCCTGCAATAGAAAATATAATCTCAGCTGCAATAACGCCTCTCCAAGCATATGCCCATCCCTGTTTGAAACCAGAGATCAGATAAGGAAGAGCTGCTGGAATCATGACATTTGTAACAAGTTGTAATCCACTAGCTCCCATGTTTCTACCTGCAGCGATATAAGTAGGTGGAATATTTTTGATTCCAGAATGGGTATTAATGGAGATTGCAAACAAAGCACCTGCAACAGTAACAAAGATCACTCCAGCATCAGTAGGGCCAAACCACAAAAGAGCAAGAGGTACCCATGCTACAGAAGGGATTGATTGCAAACCCAATATGAGAGATCCTATGGTCTGATTGACTGTCTCCACTTTAGCCATAAATATTCCAATAATCATCCCCCCGATAATTGCAATAACTAACCCAACTACAAGTCTCCACATACTGTTTGCAATTGCATACGGCAGGCTCCCGTCAGATGCTTCTTTTACCAATACTTGTCCTACCTGTATTGGTGATGGCAGAGCTTGTTCTGGTACCAGATGAGTCAAAAATATAATCTGCCAGACAACAACAACTCCAACATAAAATAAAATTTGTTTATACAAAGTTTTTATTTTCATTTAGAATCATCCTTTGTTCTTGCAATGACTTCGCTTTTTAGTTCATCAAGAATTTGATGGTAATATTTTTGCAGATTTTCATCTTCTGCAAGTCTTGGTCTTCGATAATCAATTATTATCTCCTTTTTAATTTTTGAAGGCCTGTTCTTGAACACCTCCACTTTATTTCCAAGTATTACAGACTCGGAGATGTTGTGTGTAACAAATATTATGGTCTTTTTTGTCCTCTCCCAGATCAATTGCAGCTCCACTAGAAGCAGGTCTCTTGTCTGAGAGTCAAGTGCTGCAAATGGTTCATCCATTAAAAGAATTTCAGGATCCATTGCAAGTGCTCGTGCTATTGCAACCCTTTGTTTCATTCCAGTTGACAATTGATACGTATACGAGTCTGCAAATTTTGTAAGCTGCATCATGTCAAGATATCTTTGAGATATTTCCCTGCGCTCGTCTTTTGGAATTCCTGCTATCTTTAGTCCAAACTCTACGTTGTCAATCACTTTGAGCCATGGAAAGAGTGCACCCTCCTGGAATACCATTGTCCTATCAGGACCTGGAGTAGATATGGGATTTCCATTTAGCAAAATTTCTCCAGAGTCTGGCTTTTCAAGACCTGCCACAATATTGAGAAACGTAGATTTTCCACATCCAGATGGGCCTACGATGCATACAAAATCACCTTCCTCAACATCTAGATTGATACCATCAAGTGCAACTACAGAGTTTCCATTATGATCAAAGTGTTTTACAATGTTTTTGGCTTGGAGTTTTGTCATGATATCAAATCTTCCCCATCAATTCTAGAAACAGTTGAAACTAATATTGCCATACGAGGCGTGATTTTCATATAACGTCGTTATAATATTTATCTTAAATAGTGATCGAATTTTAGCTTGGACTAACTTGTAGCATCTCATAAATCAAAAAATGAATTTCGTCATTTTTACAAAACAAAAACCTAGATCGATTGTCTGATCATAAAAGATAAATGCTAAATTCTGATCACAGAAAACCTCGATGATGAAAGGAAAAGCAGTTCTAGCTTTCTCTGGTGGACTTGATACTTCGGTCGTAATAAAATATCTCCAAGAAAAACACAATCTTGATGTCATAACAGTTACAGTTGATGTTGGCCAAGAGGATAATCTAAAAAAGATTTCAGCAAAAGCAAAAAGGCTAGGCGTTCTAAAACACTACAACATTGATGCTAGACAAGAGTTTGTAGACAGTTTCATTTTTCCAGCAATCAAAGCAAACGCCCTTTACCAAAAAAAATATTGTCTTGCAACAGCACTTGCACGTCCACTAATTGCGCAAAAAGTAGTAGAGATTGCAAAAAAAGAAAATGCATCAGCGCTTGCACATGGTTGCACAGGAAAAGGAAATGATCAAGTAAGATTTGATGTAACATATCGCTCAGGCTCTAACCTTCCAATTATCGCACCAATACGCGATCTCAACCTTACACGAGATGTGGAATTAAAGTATGCACAAAAGCACAACATACCAATTGACAACACTGCAAAAAAATTCAGTATTGATCAAAACTTGTGGGGAAGGGCAATCGAAGGAGGAGACATGGAAGACGCATTCTCAGAGCCTCCAGATGATGCATTCATTTGGGTCAAGACAAAAAACTTGCCAGAAAAACCACAATACTTGGAAATAAAATTTGAAAATGGAGTACCTGTTGCAGCTGATGGAAAACGCATGAGGCCAATAGAGTTAATCAAGTACATCAACAAAAAGGCAGGCACAAATGGAGTTGGAATAGTAGATCACATAGAAGACAGAGTAGTAGGCATAAAATCAAGGGAAGTGTATGAGACACCTGGTGCAACATGCATCATAGAAGCACATACTGATCTTGAGAAAATGGTTTTGACAAAACACGAGTTAAAGTTCAAGGCAATGGTTGATGCAGAATGGTCATGGCTTGCATATTCTGGACTGTGGCAAGATCCACTAAAATCAGATTTAGATATGTTTATCAATACTACTCAGAAGAGGGTTAACGGAACTGTCAAGCTCAAAATGTTCAAAGGAAGCCTCAGAGTTGTCGGAAGAAAATCGGAATATTCATTGTACAGCCACGATCTGGCAACATATGGAGCCGGTTCTACTTTTGACCAAACTCTTGGAAAAGGATTCGTTGAGCTATGGGGGCTTCAATCAACAGAAGCTAATAAATTACTAAAAAAGAGGTGAATGATCAAAGAATGAATTGCCCAGAATGTGATGCAACAATAAAAATTCCAG
>JAGWGU010000042.1 GCA_028867275.1 Nitrososphaerota archaeon | reverse complement strand
TTACAATCGGTTTTTGCATTTCTCTCATTACACGTTTTGAAGTCTCGATGAATTTTCTGCCATCTCCAAAACCTTCTACATATAGTGCAATTACTTTGGTTTGAGGATCATTTGCCAGGTACCAGATCATATCTGCCTCATCTACATCTGATCTGTTGCCATAGCTTACCATCTTTGATAGTCCAAACGAATCTGCAGTCTCAAGGAAGCTAATTCCCATTGTACCACTTTGTGATAACAATGCTACTGGTCCAAGTTTTGCACGGACCATTCTCTCTTGACCTTGGAATGCACAATCTAGTCTGTTGGCTGCATTGAACATGCCGATACAGTTTGGACCAATTATTCTGATCTTGTGTTGTTCTGAGAGACTCTTGATCTGAGATTCAAAGTCTGCCCTCTCTCCTCCAAGTTCTTTTCCACCTCCTGATACAATCACAACATTGTGAATTCCTTTCTTGGCACATGCTTCAAGAACTGGGGGAGTGACTGATAAGTCAACACATACAACGACCAAGTCAACTTTCTCTGGAATTGCTTCAAGTGAAGGATAACATTTCAGTCCCAAAATTTCTTCTGCTTTTGGATTGATTGGGTATACTTTGCCTTTGTAGTCATGTTTTGCAATGCTGTCAAGAACAGAGTTCCCTACTTTGCCTGGAGTTGCTGATGCACCAACCAATGCAACTGATTGTGGTGTAAAGAATGTCTCCATGAACTCGATGTTTGGTTTTGCTGTTGAGATTGCATCTTTCTTGATCTCTTTTCTTAAGATTATCTTTGCATCAACTACATAGTATGACTTTGGATAAACTACAATTGGGTTAAAGTCAATGCTGTCAAAGTAATTTGCATTGTCGACCCCAACCTTGCCTATTTGGACAATTGTTTTTGCAAGCATGTTCAAGTCAATTGGCTTGCTACCTCTATATCCTTGAAGAATCTTTGCACCCTTCAATTCTGTAAGCATTGACTTCGCATCCTCTACTGTAATTGGTAGCATTCTAAATGCAACATCTTTGAATATCTCCGTTAGTACTCCGCCCAGTCCTACCATTATTACAGGACCAAACTGTGGGTCATTTTGGAGTCCTATGATGAGTTCAACTCCTTGTGGAACCATCTTCTCAAGCAAAATTCCTTTTACGTGAACTCCTTTTTTCTTTGAGAGTCTGGGATACATTTCAAGAAATGCTTTCTTTACTTCTTTCTCATTTTGTAGTCCTACCTTTACTCCTCCTACATCACTTTTGTGAAGTATTTGTGGCGAAACTACTTTCATAACTAGTGGAAAACCTAATTTCTTTGCAGCCTTGGCAGCATCTTTTGCATTTGTTACAAGAGCATAGCCTGGAACCTTGATTCCATACTTTTTCAATACTGCTTTGGATAGATCTTCGGTAATTACCTTATGATCTGTTGCAAATGTTTCTTCAAAAATCTTTGTTACTGGGTTCAAAAGGATTTCTCCCCTTTATTTGCAGATCGCAATGATGAGATCTGTGTTTTTTTGTGCATCATAACGTGATCCGAAGGTCTAAGTGTTTTATATTAAACTTTTGTCAAATGATACCACTTGATCTCATTTCTGGTTTAGATGTTGGTCTAGTGAAACAAATGTCAAAGTAAATCACATGAAACCTGTGTGCGCTTCAAAGATTAAACTCTGACTTGAAATTTTTGTAAAATATCTCGAGGTTATCTCTGATGGTGCTAATCTTTTGCGGTATCTGTTTTTTTATTGCATCTGGATGGATGTATGGTACACTGGCAAGTTCTTCACCTGATTTTTCTAGCCAGAGTTTTATGGTTGGTTCATCTACCTCTAGATGAAATTGTATTCCTACTGCGCTGCCTATCTTTATTGCCTGATTCTGGTAATCCTTTGAATGCGCCAGTCTTATTGCATCTTTTGGTAGATCAAAAGTGTCACCATGCCAGTGAAATACAAGAGATGGGCTCTTTATTCCATTGAAGAGTTTGGACTGGGTGGTATTGTCAAACTCTACATCCTCATAGAATCCTATCTCTTTTCTGGGTCCTTTGTATACTCTGGCGCCAAATGCATTGGCAATAAGCTGTGACCCAAGACATATGCCCAAAACCGGAATCTCTTTTTTTACAGAGTTACGAATCAACTCCATCTCTTGTTTTAGGTATGGAAGGTCATCATTTGCACTCTCAGGGGCACCAAGAATTATTACTGCATCATGTTTGGCCTGTGGAATTTTTTCATTCTTTGCAAGGACTGTCTTTATACTAAACCCATCTGCTTTGAGCAGATCTCCTAATGTGCCAATCCCTTCCATCTTTGTATTTTGGACTACTAGAAATTCTGACATGGAACCTGAAAATTGCTTAATAGTCTAGCTTGTAAATAAGTTTGTGAATTTTGAATCAAACGAGATCTTACAAGTGAAAGATTTTGTGAAATCACTCAATTCTGAACATCACAGCATAATTGTTGTAGAAGGAAAGCGTGATGAAGAAGCCCTCAAAAAATTGGGCTTTACTGGAAAGATGTGTCAATTTCACAGCTTCAAAGGTCTCATCAAATTTGCCGATAGTATGCCTAAATACAAAAATCTCATACTCTTGTTGGATTCAGATAGAAAAGGACGATATCTTACAAAGAGAATAATCTCTCAGCTACAGCATAGGATGACAGTGGACCTATCATATAGAAAACAGCTCACCATTGTAACAAAAGGCAAGATAAAAAACGTAGAAGATCTGTCTGTGTATGCATTTGAAGGTTAACCTAAGGAAACAAGGAATAAGCACTTATATCGAACCATTATGAAAAATAATTGATCAAAAATTAAGAGGATAATGATTTGTCGTATAAGGGAATTGTCAAGTATCACGTTAAGCTCAGCTTCGACGTCGATGGACTCGTTGAAAAAGCCGATATCATAGGCGCAATTTTTGGCCAGACAGAAGGTCTGCTTGGCCCAGAAATGAACCTAAATGAACTCCAGAAGGTGTCGAAGGTAGGACGAATAGAAGTCAACACCACGGCATCGTCTACTCAAACAAAGGGAGATGCTCTGATTCCTATGAGCACTGATATCAATACTGCAGCATTGATTGCAGCTGCAATAGAAAGTATTGACAAGGTAGGTCCTTTCCAGGCAGCATTCAAACTAGATGCAATTGATGATGTACGTACTGCCAAGAAAAAAGAGATTGTAGACAGAGCAAAGGATATTGTCCAAAAGTGGTCTACAAAAACAATTAGTGAAGGCGAAGAGATGCTCAAAGATGTATCAGATGTTGGCTCTGCCGGCAAGATTGCATCATTTGGAAAAGAAAAACTTGCATGCGGTTCAGGAGTATTTGATTCACCATGGATAATTCTTGTAGAGGGCAGAGCTGATGTGATAAATCTATTACGAGCCGGTTTTGATAACGCACTTGCAATAGAGGGTGCAAGAATTGATGAATCAATCAAGTCACTCTGTGATTCAAAATCCAAAGTGGTTGCATTCTTGGACGGAGACAGAGCAGGTGGATTCATACTAAAAGAACTAAAATCTCTTGTTAATGTAGATGTAGTACATCGAGCACCAGAAGGTGTAGAAGTTGAAGAGCTTACTCCTATACAGATTGCAGATATTCTCAAAGATACTGCAGAAGACATGAAAAAGGAGACCGCAAAACCAATGCTCAAGGATGTCAAGGATGAGCCAATTGCTAATGTTGTAAAGAAGGTTTATCCACAACTCAATGAATCCTTGGAAGCAATAGCTCTTGATGATGGCACAAACCAACTCTTTAAGGTGCCAGTAAGTGAGGTTGTAGGCAAACTTGCCCCGGGCTCTGGAATAAAATATCTGATATTGGATGGAATTATAACACAACGACTAGTTGACTCTGCAAAACAAGCTGGAATTGGGTATCTGATTGGTCACAGAATGGCTAATCTAAAGTCCACTGATGGATTGACACTCAAAACATTTACAGAGCTTGGTGTTGCATAAAATTAATGTCAGAACTAAAGATTCAACATATTCTCACACTTGCAGAACTTTTTACAAAAGGCGCACGCTATAACTTTGTCCCAATAACCACATCTTCTCTTGGAAAAAGCATCAACAAGTCACAACAGGCTGCATCAAAACATCTCATGGAACTGGAGGCAAATGGGTATGTGGAGAGACTGCGAAGTGGTCAAAAAGTCTCTGTGAGAATAACCACAAAAGGCCATTCTGAAATGATCAAAATATCATCTGTGCTAAAATCAAGTCTAGAATCAGTTCCAGCTCATTTGGAATTTCGTGGAACAATAATCTCTGGCATGGGTGAGGGAGCTTATTACATGTCCATGAAGGGATATACAAAACAATTCAAAACAAAACTTGGCTATGTTCCATTTCCTGGAACACTGAACATAAAACTAAAAGACAAGGAATCAATTGAGGCCAAGCGCTCCCTTGATGCATATACTACAATATTGGTTGATGGTTTCTCTGATGGCAAGAGGACATATGGATGGGTAAAATGCTATCCTGCAAAAATAAATGGCATAAATGCTGCATTGATCTTACTTGAGCGAACTCATCACGATGATTCCATAATTGAGTTGATCTCAGAAGAAAACATCAAAAAGGCAACAAAACTTTCTACTGGCTCAAAAGTTACAATACGGGTTCCAATAAGTGTAAAACCTGTACAGGGCTAGATTCCATAAATTGACTTGCCATATTCATTTTCTATTTTTGAGCTCTTGATGTCTGGTATTGGGGACTGGAGTCGTGCAATTGATACATTGACTCCAATCTTTTTGCATCCATCTATTATGAACTTCTCCTGATGTACCTGGTCATATCCTAGTGCAATGATGTTTGGCTTGATGAGCTCAACTGACTTGAATATGTCTCCTTCATACCCGACTACTGCATAGTCTACCATTGAAAGTGATCTCACAAGGTCCTTGCGAAGCTCCATGTTGTGAAGTGGAATTCGATTCTTCATTTTCTGTGCAGTCTTGTCCGTTGCAATCACTACAACTAGTACATTGCCAAGAGCCTTTGCTGCTCTGAGAGTATGAATGTGTCCTGGGTGGATTATGTCAAAAACCCCTCCTGCAAGTACCACTCGTATCGAGTTTCTTCCAAGGTCGGTGAGGGTTTTTTTATTATTTTCAATAAACCCGTTTTTTGCAAGATATTCTATCCTCTCTTGGATGTACTCTGGGCTGAGGGCAAGTTTTTTTCGTATTATATCAATTGCGGCATCGCCTGAAAGTGTTGCCACAAAAAAGGCCGCGATTATCTCTTTGTCAAATGCATCCAAATATTATCACTAGGGCGAAACTATTACAATTTGATTTATCTATAAACTCTGTGCCCAAGGATCAATTCCTTTTGAGAGGCGTAGTGCATCAATTAGGCCCTCTGCGTATCCAATGCTGAGTACTGCAAGTTCTTCCTGTCCGTCCTTTTGGAACTTTTCTGCATCATCTATGTACAGCTTGGAGTTTTCTATTACGGACTTTAGACTAGAGTCATCTTTGAACATCTTTACAACTTCATCTAATGCCTTTCTTGCTTTTGGGATGTACTTTGAAAGCATCTGGTCTGATATCTTTTGAATCTTTGATGAATTATCAAATGGCTCATCGAGGCACTGTGAAAATATCTTGATTGCATCATGCTCTGTAAAGTGCAGTCTTCCTGGAATAATAACAGTATGTGGTGGCTTGCCAAAATCTGTCTTGACAAGTGTTGATATTTTTCCTGAGATTATTTTTTGGTTTTTAGAGCCAATTCTTGATGCTACTATTGCAAATGTGGACTGGTCAATCACATTTCGTTTCTGACCCTTTTCTGTTTCAAGCAAACTGGCTAGTGCATCTTTTGGGTCCAAAAAGAAGTTGGAACTGTTATCAAATTCTAGTATGAGTAAGCTATGGCTTCCCTTTACCATGTTTTCATAAATTGTATAGTATACAGTATTTAATGATGGAATCTCTCTCATGATTGTTACGGGTCTTCCAATCTTGTAATGCTGCAGGCCACACTCTCCAATCAAAGATGTGATTGCCGATGCGCCATGGATTGTCCTTGTTTTGATCTTATCCTTTTCTGCTCTTGTACGTAATTCTACATGGGTTGTTGCTACATATGGATCCCCATAAGCCAATAGTACAACGTTCTTCTTTTTGGCAAGAAGCAAAATTGCTTTACCGTCCTCTACCATCCACCTGGGTGCGATGGTAAGTTTTCCCTTGACTAGTTTCTTTATCTTTGCTAGTTCTGGCTTTCCTATGGGGCTAGTAAAGTTTTCAAAGTATGTCATGTCTGCTTTTTTTAAAACTTGGATGGCGTTTGCACTTATGCCGTCAAGCCCTGAAATGCCAAGACCTACAAACCATAACATTGTAAAAAACTCCAACCACTCTATATTTTGAGCTTCGTTTTAGGATTTTGACGAGTTTTTGAATTCGTGCAGTCTTCTGAGATGGGATAACATTCTCTTAAAGACCTCAATGCTTCTTAGAAACTCGTCTGTTGAAACCCTTTCATCAATTGTATGTGATGCATGAGGATCCCCTGGACCATATGTCACCACTGGAATGTTCAACGAGTTTCCTATTATGTTCATGTCTCCTGTTCCTGTCTTTCGAATCAACTGCGGTCTTGCTTTTTCCACGTCCATTATGCCCAATGTAAGTGCCCTCACAAGTGGAGAACTATGTGGTGCCTCAAATGGCTCTGTCTCATCTATTACAGAATAAAATGCATTAACCCCTTGTTTTTTTGCAATCTCTTGAACTGTTGTTGCAATTCTTTCTCCAACCATTTTACAGTTCATGTTTACTGGGATTCTGATGTCCATTATTGCATCACACTCTAGTGGTGTAACATTGTGACTGGTGCCTCCCTTGATCTCAGTTAACGATGATGTAAGCATCATGCTTTTTGCCAGACCTTCTTGGTTTTGTTCTAGAGATTTTTTTAGTGCGTTTGTAAATACGTATGATTCTTCAATTGCGTTCTTTGCAAGCCATGGTGCGCTAGCATGTGCGCTGTCACCTACATTTACTCTCAAGTTTATTGCAATTCTTCCCTTGTATGCAATTGTAATGTTTTTGATTCCACTTGGCTCTCCAAATACTGCATAATCTATCTCTGGTTTTTGTTTTACAAGGCTCTTAATCCCCGTTGCATTTCCTTCTTCATCTACTACCGCTGCAAATGTTATGGTGCCATTGTTGTTGCCTTGTATTGATGCTGCTGCAAGAAGCATTGAGATTAAAGGTGCCTTGGCATCAGATGCACCCCTTCCATAAATGAATCCGTCCTCATTTCTCACCTTTATCTTTCCTGGAACCGTATCCATGTGGCCGCACAGCATTATCCTTGGATATCCAGCACCTTTTGTAGCAATGAGGTTTCCAACATCATCTATGCGGATGTCTTCAAATCCAAAGTCATCGCACTTGTCGGCTAGAAACTCTGCGAGTGGTTTCTCTGAAAGAGAAGGTGTGTAAAGCCTTAGAGCCTTCTCTAGAACTTTTACTGAATATCTTGGTGTACTAGTTACTGACGAATCCAATTCTTATTTTCCTTGATTCATTGCGTAATCAATCATCATTGCTGGTATATTTACGCCAGTAACTCTGACAGTATTTTTGTATTCCGTTGTATTGTTGACCTCATGAACAACAAGGCCATTTTCCTTACTTTCCATTAGATCTACTCCAACTATCTGACCATGGACTGCCTCTTTTGCCTTGATGCATATATCTTCCAACTCTTTTGTGACTTTGAGTTCCTCTGCTCTGCCGCCAAGTGCCATGTTTGTCTTCCATTGGTCATCTCCAGAATATCGGTAAATTGCAGCAACAACTCTGTCCCCTACCACTATTGCCCTGATGTCACGTGGGGGTCTGTTAACAAATTCTTCTAGGTAATACACCTGGTAAATTGGATACATACTCTCCCTGCTTTCTATTATTGCCTCTGCAGATTCCTTGTCTTTTATCATGGCAATCATTCTTCCCCAGCTGCCGACAGTTGGCTTTATCACCATGGGGTATCCCCTTTTGTCAAGAAAATCAAGTGCTGATTCCTGTGAAAATGCAACTGCACTAAACGGTGTTGGTATTCCTTTTTTCAGCAAAAGCATGTGAGTAAATAATTTGTTTCCTGCAAAGATGCTGGTATTCAAAGAATTGATTATGTTAACTCCTTTTCCCTCAAGTGCTGCAGTAGAGTGAAGACTACGATAATAGCTAACACATCTCTGGATTACAGTTCCATAATCTTCCTTGCTTTTATCTAAATTAATGGATAGATTCTTACAGTCTACCATCTTTGCGTCGATGCCCTTTTCCTTGGCTGCATCAAAGAGCGCTTTTTCTTCCCACCTGATGGTATCGTAGAGAATCGATAAACCGGAGCTCACTGGCCCCAGTCCTCACCAACAGATTGTGCTGGTTTTAACTCAAAGCCGGAGGATCCCTTGACAAGCTCAAAACTTGCACCGCAATCAGGGCAAGTTACTATCTCTCCTTCCATCGAGTCCTTTGGAGGGTTGATGTTTGCGTCACATTCTAAACATTTCATGTTATTTTCCTGATTTTACCTTCACTTCTGTGTCATTAATTATCTTTCGTTCAAGTCTGTCATCAAGTGGTATCTCAAGCAGGTCTCCCATCCTTAGGTTCTTCAGACCAGCTGCCACTGCCTTTGCGTGGTTTTCATCTTGTTCCAGGCCCAATAATGACATCAAATATGCAGCGCCGTTCTTTCCGGCAAGTTCTCCAAAGACAATTCTTCTCCTGTTTCCTACTACCTTTGGCTCTATTGGCTCGTATGCAGCTGGGTTTCTCAAGATGGCAGCCAAGTGAGTTCCAGCCTTGTGCTTGTAAGCAGTAGGACCAACAATTGGCTTTGAATCGTATGGAACAATCGTAGTATATTGCTCAATTAGCCTTGAGAGGTCCATGAGCATATCTAGTCTAAAGTTATTTGGGGATTTGTAGAGATATGTGAGAGCAACTGCTGTTTCTGCAAGTGCAGGTATTCCAGTTCTTTCTCCAATTCCGTCAATTGTTGTATGAATCTGGTCTGCACCACCGTCGCATCCTGCCAATGCATTTGCAAGAGCAAGTCCGATGTCATTGTGGCAGTGCACATCAAGTGGAGTTTTTATTTCTTCACGAACTGACTTTACAAAATTATACATTCCATTTGGTCTCATAATGCCAACAGTATCAGGCAAGCTGATTCTATCAACTCCTGCATCAGAGATTTCTTTGCAGACCTGCATCAAAAACTCTGGGTCTGCCCTACTGCCATCTTCCACTGTAAACCTCATCTTGAGTCCATGTGACTTGGCATACTCTACTGTCTCAACTGATCTTCGCAATGCTTCTTCTCTTGTGATTCTTAGCTTGTCCTTCATGTGGATCTCAGAGATTCCAAGATAGGTTGCCATCCATGTAGCATCACAATCGATTGCAACATCAACGTCTTCTTTTAGTGCGCGAACATGTGCAACAATGTCTGCCTTTAACCCTTGTTTGATGATTGTCTTTGTTGCTTCCTTGTGATCAGGTGATACTACAGGTGATATCTCAATTTGATCAACTCCAAAATAATCAAGCATCCATGCAATCTGGATTCTTTGCTTGTTTGAAAAAGTAACACCCGGGTGCTGCTCTCCCTCTCTTAGTGTACTGTCAAGTATTCTAATCTTCTTTGGTTTTACACCCATCTCGTTATATTGATATGCGTAATAGTTTGCGTCGTCCATCAAGTTTTCTCTGGGTTTTGTGAATATAAACATATTCGTACAGAAATCGTCTATTTTTGTTATTTTTGAAACGATTATCGGTGGTTTTCAGAATTGTATGACGGAATTCGTTTTATGTTACTGTGCGCAATATTATGACAGTATTGGTATCAAATACACCTGGAACCTTTCGCAGCTCATCTATGCATACATTGATGTCTGTAATTGTTGGCGCCTTGATTATTGTGGCAATGTCATACTGACCTGTTATCTCAAATACTGTGTGCACTCCACGCAGCTTGGAAAGTTTTGCAGACACTTTGGATGTATCTGTTGATGAATCAACTGAGATCAAGATTATCGCACTGGTGGAATTTGCATCTCCTGTTTCGATTGTAAATTTCTTGATTGTACCCCCATCTGTAAGATTTTTTACTCTTCTTCTTACTGCTGATTCTGACAGACCTAATTTTTCACCAATCTCTACAAAAGACTGTCTAGAATCTTTTTTTAGCATCTCAATTATTGTGTCATCTGTTTTATCTCTAGACATTTCTTCTCTGTTCCTCCTTTGTCAGTATTGCATCTAGAGTTTCTAAAGCTTTGTTTATATCTGATTCTGATATCACAAGTGGTGGCAACAATCGCAAGATGTTCTTGCCAGAATAAAGCAGTAATAGATTATTTGCAATTCCATCAAACAATATGTCTTTTACTTCAAACTTCATTTCTACTCCTATCATCAAACCCTTGCCTCTTACCTCTCGGATTATCTTGTGTTTTTCTTTCAGTCTCTCTAGTCCTTCCCTGAACAACTTTCCATTCTTGTCTGCATTCTCAACTAGCTTGTCTTCTGTGAGTGCGTCAATCGCTCCAATTCCTGCAGCACATGACAATGGGTTGCCGCCAAATGTCGATGACTGTTCTCCCTTACTAATTGATGCCAAGATGTCTGGTCTCACTAGCGTTGCACCCATTGGTACACCTCCTGCAATTCCTTTTGCAAGGCACATTATATCCGGTACAGTATCCCAGTGCTGAGATGCCCACATCTTTCCAGTTCTTCCAAGGCCTGCCTGAATTTCATCAAATACTAGGACAATTCCTTTTTCATCACATAACTTTCTGACCTGTTGCAAAAATCCGTCTGGTGCAACATTGATTCCACTCTCTCCTTGGATTGGCTCCATGATTACCATTGCTGTATCAGAATTAACTGTGTTTCGTAACGCCTCTATGTCTCCAAATGATGAAAATTCTACTGTATCCACAAGGGGCTCAAAGGCCTTGCGATATTTCTGGTTGAATGTAACTGATAATGCACCAAGTGATTTTCCATGGTATGAACCGTTCATTGCAACCATTTTCTTTTTTCCTGTAAACTTGCGTGCAAACTTGATTGCAGCCTCGACTGCTTCTGTTCCACTGTTGTTTAGGTAAACCTGGCTTAGATTCTTTGGTGCAATCTTTATCAGTTTTTCAAGAAACTCTTCTCTTGTCTTGTTGTATAGTGAACTGTGTACTGTTATAATTTTGTCAAGTTGATTTTTGATTGCCTTTACTACTCGAGGATTGCAGTGGCCAACAAGTGCAACACCATATCCTCCCATGCAGTCGATGTATTCTTTTCCGTTTGTATCCCATACATGAGCTCCAAGTCCGCGTTCTATTGTTACGGGAAATCTCTGGTAGATATTTCCCATGAATTGGTCTTCTGTCATTTTGTTATCACCGTACAGTTGTCATGAGCAATTGCCGCAGATATTGGGTTTTCCTTTTTGCCATTTGCAACAAGTGCCTCCTTGACACCCATCTCCAATGCCTCTGTTGCAGCAAGTATCTTCTTTTCCATGCCAAATCCAATCTTTGGCAAGATCTCTTTAGCTTCTGCAAGAGACAATTTCTTGACTAGTTTTTCTTCCATGAGCAAACCATCTACGTTTGTAAGAAATAATATCTTGTCAGACTTCATCTTGCCTGCTACATATGCAGCTGCTCTGTCTCCATCGACATTGAGAAAATCACATTCTTCGCTGATTGCAATGGGAGATATTACTGGAACATATCCTTGGTCTAAAATAGAATGAATCAACCCTGCATTAACATCCTGTATCTTTCCTGTATATCCGCCATCTATTACCATCTTACGACCCTTTTCATTCATTACAATTAGTTTCTTTTTGCGTTCTGCCTGTATTATCTTACCGTCTATTCCTGAAAGGCCTACTGCATTGATTCCATGTTTTTGAAGCATGCCTACTATCATCTTGTTTATCTTTCCTGACATGACCATTGTAAATATCTCGGCAGTCTCCTTGTCTGTAAATCTGCTCTTGATTCCTCCTGGAGATACAATGAATTTTTGCTCCTTTCCCAGTGCTTCAGAAATTTTTGTTACTTCCTTTCCTCCGCCGTGTACCAAAATGAGTTTCTCTTTTTCTGAGATTTTTTTTATGTCTGATATGGTACTAGGATGAAGACCATCTACTACACTTCCTCCTATCTTTATTGTAATCATCTTTTTACACAGGAGTTAGCGGGGAATATGCGATTCCTTCCATCTCGTTGAATCCTGCCATGACATTCATGTTCTGGATGGCAGAGCCTGCTGCACCCTTCATGAGGTTGTCTGATGCTGAAAGAACTACAAGTCTGTTGTTGTCTTCGTCAATGTCAAATCCCACATCACAAAAGTTAGAACCTACTACAAACTTTGGATCTGGGAATTTGTAAAATCCTTTTTTGTCTCGTATTAGTCTGATGAATTTTTCATTTTGATATTGTTCACGATACATCTTCCACAAATCCATCTCGGTAACTGGCTGATTGAGAAAGACGTGGTTTGTGCAAAGAATTCCTCTTACAATATCAACTGCATGTGGACTCATTGATACTTTTATCTTGCTTCCAGCTGCTAGGCTTAGCTCTTGTTCTATCTCACCTGTATGTCGGTGCTTTGCTGGCTTGTATGGTCTGATAACACCTGACCTCATTGCATGGTGTGTACCAGAAACAGTTCCTGCACCTGCACCCGAAGAGCCGATCTTAGAATCAACCACAATGTGTTCTGTATCAACAATCTTCTTTTTGATCAACGGATATAATCCAAGAATTGATGTTACTGCCATGCATCCAGGACACGATACAATTTGTGATTTTTTTATCTCTTCTCTGTGAAGTTCTGGAACTCCAAAGACTGATTTTTCTAGCAGCTCTGGATGAGGATGCTGCCAGCCATACCACTTGTCATAGTCTGCTGGATTGTGCAACCTGTAATCTGCACTAAGATCAATTACTTTCATTCCTCTGTCATAGAGTGCTTTTACTATGTCTACTGCAGTTCCATGTGGTACTGCGGTAAATACCAAATCACACTTGTCTGTTAGTTTATCATAATCAAGTTCTGAAAATGTCAAGTCTGTAAATCCTTTCAAACTTGGCTGTATTCTTGAAATGTATTCTCCGACATATTGTCTTGAAGTTACCATGGAAATTTCTGCATGTGGGTGACTAACAAGTAATCTGAGAATTTCCCCCCCGACATATCCAGATGCTCCAACTACACCTACTTTCATCGATACTCTCCTACCACAATATAGTATAATTTAAACTCTAAAATTTTTTTTAACTTTTAGAATTTATCGCTTGGCGTAACCTATTGCATAGTCGATCATTTCTTTTGGGATATTTCTCTTGGCAACTTTTGCTAACCCCTTGAATTCGACCGTGTTATTCACTTCGTGTACTACAAATCCTCGTTTTTCGTCTTCCATGACATCTATTCCCAAGATTCCGCCTCCTACCGCCTTGGATGCCTTCATGCAAATATCTTCCAAATCCTTTGTAATATCACATGCGATTGGCTCTGCTCCAAGGGCAATGTTTGTCTTAAAGCCACCAGTTGATGTTCTGTACATTGCAGCAATAAGCTGGTCTCCTACAGTTATGGCCCGTATGTCTCTTGGAGGACGTGTCACAACCTCTTGCAGGTAGTAAATCCTGTCCAAGGGCCCGTCATTTAACTCTCTTACCTCAATTATTGCCTCTGCAGTCTCCCTGTCTCTTAGGGGCACAACACCTCTTCCCCAACTTCCTATGATTGGCTTTATTACTAGAGGATAACCATCTTTTTCTAGCGTCTCAACTGCGGCTTCGGATGAAAATGTAAAGTATGTTTTTGGAGTAGGTACGTTGTGTTTTCTTAACAATAATGAGGTCAACATCTTGTTTCCACAATTGTTTGCAACCTCGGTCCTGTTGATTACTGGAATATCTAAAAATTCAAGGGCTGCTGTAAAATGGAGACCACGAAAGTAACTTACACATCTTTCTAAAACGACATCTCCAAAATCATAATCGTTTTTTTTACTTTCGGTGGTAAATTGGGTAGTCTTGGCGTCGATCATCTTCGTATCGTGTCCAAGCTCAATTGCTTTTTGCTCGAGCATCTTCTCTTCTAGTCTTACTCTATCGAACACGATTCGAACTTTGGGCATTTACTCTCCCCAATCTTCGCCAACTTTCTCAGCATGCTTTAATTCGCATACGCCACCATTCTTGGAAGCAATCTCAAAATCTGCCCCACAATCAGGACATGAGACTATCTCTCCAACACTTGCGTCGTCTGGAATTTTTATTGTTGCATCACATTCTGGGCAATTCATTCTTTGATCATTCACCTCTTTTTTAGTAATTTATTAGCTTCTGTTGATTGAAGCCCCCATAGCTCAACGAATCCTTTTCCAAGAGTTTGGTCAAAAGTAGAACC
>JAGWGU010000003.1 GCA_028867275.1 Nitrososphaerota archaeon | reverse complement strand
AAATCAGCAAAATCAAATAGATTCATTGAAAGCAGAGCTTGCTGAATACAGGAACAAAATGGAACTGTTAAGCTCTGAGAGAAATCAGCAAAATCAAATAGATTCATTGAAAGCAGAGCTTGCTGAATATAAGAAAATCAGATCACAGCCTATAGACATACAATATGAAAACACTGTGAAGTTGCTCAATGCTGAGATATCTAGACTTAAGAATAACTTGGACGCGATGATTTTAAAATAACGTGGCTAATCATGAGAAGTTATAAAAAATATCATACTTGGCTAAACTTTACATCTTGTCAGTTACAAAATCATCAGGTGATAACATGTCATATGATGTGATAAGATCAGTTCGTCAACTAATAGAATCCGGAGTAGGGGATGTCACCAGACTTGGTCACATTTTAGATCGTCTTGAAAGTGGAAAATACGTCTACTTGTCAGATCAAAGATATCTGGAAAACCTGTTAAGTACAAATGAATATGCCATAAACAAACCCCCAGTTACAGAATCACCAGCTGTAAACCTAGAAAAAGATCTTAGAGACATAAATTTAAGACTTGAAAAGATTTTACAGGACAAGGCAAGAAATGAGAAAAAGATAACAGACAGTGTAAGCGTCAAACAGATTGAGTCAACAAAAACACCTCAAGTCAATAAAGAAAAAGTTGTACGGACCAAAAGCGAAGATACAACTCTCTTATTTTCAGTTGTCCTAGGTCTGGTTTCATTACATGGAATTGGACATATTTACATTCGCAAAATTGCAAAAGGCATAGGACTCCTTGTTCTGTCTTTGAGCATTTTCATTCTCTCTGGTCTATACCTGTTAGGAATAATAAAAGATTCAATTCCTCCAATTCTACATGCTTATTTTATTCCAACCTTGATTGGAGGGTATTTCGGACTGTATGCTTTTCAAATACTTGATTCGCGTAGACTATGTGCGACATACAATGCATATGTTTTAGAGCATGGAAAAATACCTCCCTGGTGGTAAGTTTTGCGATTTCTCATCATTAAGGAAAAAACGAAACTTAAACACGCACGGCTGAGTATATATTTCCAAGTTTGGCAGAAAACCCTTTTATCAGAAAGTCACATACAAAAGACTACGAGTAGAGATTAGTTGGATCCAGTTAGTACGATAGAGATATCGAAGAATAATTCAGATAGGGTTAGATCTTCCCATGGAATTAGATTAATTTACCTTCTTCCAATCATAATAGTTGGAATAATAACACTCAGTTCTTTTGGAAATTCTTACGCAGACTCTGTCATTGCACCAATCACAGTAAGTAATGGTCCAGGGTATCTCACTCCAACTATAAATTACATCTATTCCGTAAACCCCATTTCGAATACAGTCACTGTTATTGACAGTTCTACTTACGCGATAGTTGATAGTCCTATTCCTGTAGGTGCTTTACCATATGGAATAGCTTATGACAGTGTAGATAACAAAGTTTATGTCACCAATTCTGGAGACGGTTCAATTTCAGTGATAAATCCTAGTACAAATATTGCAACTACACCAATCAATGGTTTGAACTCTCCAACTGGAATAGTTTTTGATAGTACAAATAATATGATATATGTTGCAAACACAGGTTCAGGTTCAGTTTCAGTCATTGATCCTCATACAGATACGATAAGTGGGACGGGGATACATGTAGGAGGAGTGCCATACGGATTGGCTTTCGATAAAACGCATAACAGAATTTATGTTGCAGATAGTGGAGGAGTTGCAGTTATCGATGCATCCACAAATAATATAGTGGCAAACATATCAGTCGGAACAAACCCTCAGAATCTGGTATTTGATTCTACAAATGGATGTATTTACGTTGCAAACAGTGATTCAAATTCAGTTTCAGTAATTAATACTTCCACAAATGCAAAGATTGGATCAGACATACCAGTAGGCAATACTCCTCTAGGTATAACATTCAATTCGGGGCAAAATACAATTTACGTTGCAAACTCTCATGATACCACAGTTTCTATAATAGATGGCAATACCAATACTGTGACATCCACCTTCACTGGATTACAAGATCCATTTGGTGTTACATATGATCCATCAACTGGAAAGATCTTTGTTTCATACCTTGGTCTAGGCATAATTCAAGTATTAGATCCAGCCACAGGAAGTTCCGGAGGAACTACACCACCACCCCCTCCACCTCCACCATTATCACTAACTGTTTATCCCCCACCCCCTGCATATCCATTAAACCATCTGGGTGCAAATGTTGTGTATACGGCTCCAACGACTAGCGGAGGAAGCGGAAATATTGGCGTGCCTTCTTGTGACCATGCATCAGGTTCATTGTTCCCAATGGGTACAACTACTGTATCATGTACTGCTACAGATTCAACTAGCTCTGTAACAAAAACATTCAATGTCCAAGTGTACACTACATCCGATATAACACAACAACTAAAAATTCACCTTGACAGCATCAATCTTTCCTATGGACTTACCAATAGTTTGTATGTAAAAATATCACAATTTATTACAACTACTGGAAACGCAAACCAAGTTAATACAATCAATGCTTTCAAAAATGAAGTTGATGCCAAATGTTGTGGCACCGATGGAAAACCTTTGAGCACGGATCAAGCAAATGATTTGAAAAAATTGGCTAATTACATCATAGCATCTTTATCGTAAGAGACTCAATCTTAAAAACAACTGACTATTTTTTTGCCAATAAAGCAAATATTCCGCCTGCACCATATGCAACTGCAATCATGATTCTTGAAACGATTACGGCAACAGTCTGATTTGATACAAAGGAAGTATCAATCAATATGGCCAAAGGAATTGCAAATAAAGATAGTCCTCCAACAATTATTTGCTCATTATTAACAAGACCGCTAAACTTTTTCATGAAAATATAAGTCGAGGCATTACCAAGACCAATTCCTAGCAATATCAAGTATTGATACAACGAAGGAAAGATACCTATTGCCGCAAATGGGGCTGCCCAACATAATCCATTTATTGCCTTTACAAGAGTCGGCCATTTTACACTATTTTTCATTCTTCCACGAATTGAAGGGATTATTTTTTTGAATTTTCTAAATATGATTCCAAATGTGATTGCAAGTATTCCAATCCAAATTATGGCATAGTAATATGTTGGGCCCTTGCTTTCAAATACAACCTCACTAAGAATTGAAGCAGTGCCTACAAATATTGCAACTCCAACAAAGAGTAGCCCAAACGCTCGTCTTACTTCCAAGTGAGAGTTTTGCATTAATAAAGAGATGACCTTTCAGATATAATTTAAAAGTTTGAAAAATCCAAACAATGTGTAAAGGTAAGAAAATTACAAGATTTTTAAAATATTGCAATATTTTGTGAAGATCTACAGATTAAAGTGTATTTTTCACAAATATCATAACACCATAGAAGCCAATGACACAAAGGATATAACCTATAACAGCATAGTACAGCATCGCGATAATGATGAAGAAAAAACAGTACTCGGAATTGCATTTAGACTTGTTTGATGCCGAACCAGACTCTAACATGTACGAGTATAAATCAAAACTTGAACACCTAAAACAACAACTATTGAAATTTGGTTTAACACAAAACCAAGCAAAGGTATACGTATTTTTAGGAAAGTTTGGCCCAAAATCTGCGCCCGAAGTATTTAGGGCTCTAGGTTTGCCAAGGACTGAAACTTACTTTATTCTCAACACTCTACAAACCCGTGGCATAGTCACTGCTGAGCTTTCATCGCCCCAAAAATTTTCTGCCGTGCCAGTAGGCAAGGCCATACTAACACTTGTAAATACAGAAAAGGAAAAACTTGAAACGCTAGCCAAGCTTGAAAGCGAACTAAACCAATTGTGGGATGGCATTCCAGCATTTGCCATAGAAACTAACGAGAGTAAAACTGAAAAAATTCAAATGATTAATGGAAGTGCATCGATTCATAGCAAAATAAAGGAAATGATCAAAAGTGCAAAAGAGGAAATTTTGATCATAGGGTCAGAAAAAGATCTTTCACGGTTTTATCATTCCGACATTCTTGAAATCTTGTCGGATTCTCACATTGAGAAAAGAATAATCATTTCACCTTCACAAAGAATGCCTCGTTTTCTTGCCGGAATAGATAAAAAAATAATCAAGGTAATGCCCAACAGCAAAGAAGACAACCAGTGTTTTGTTTTAAAGGATAATGACGAGGTATTGTTCTTATTAAGAAATGCAACCCATCCTTCCCATACCATGTTTGCATTATGGGCAGAATCAAAATCTCTTATTACGTCACTGTACAACTTGTTCGAGTATTCATGGGATAGTTCAGAAGTCTGTTATTGAAACACACTCATTGGAACTCTTCAACTCCAATTTATCCCAGTTAGATCAATCCAATTAATAAAATATCAGATGAATTTCACGAAGATTTATTAAAATTCAATGTTCCATAATTTTATGAGTTATTCTAAAAAACCTCTTGTTGGAATTATAATGGGTTCAAGTTCTGACAGCAAAGTAATGCATTCTGCTGCCGCAGCATTAGATGAATTTGGAATAAAACATGAAGATCAGATTGTCTCTGCCCATAGGACTCCAACAAGGTTACTAGATTATGCAAAACATGCAGAAAAACAAGGATTCAAGGTTATAATTGCAGGTGCAGGGGGTTCTGCCCACCTACCAGGAATGATTGCATCTCACACTACAATTCCTGTCATAGGAGTTCCAATAATGGTTTACAACGACAAAGGAAATTCTGACAAGTTCAAGTTTTCAGCATTTGGGGGACTTGATGCATTGCTTTCAATATCTGAAATGCCAACAGGCTCTCCTGTTGTAACAGTCGGTGTAAACAAGGCCGCAAATGCTGGATTATACGCAGTAAAGATTCTAGCAAACGAATTTTCAGAATTAAAAAATAAACTAAAAAAACACAAAGAAGTACAACACAAATCAGTTCTAAAAGAATCAGACGAGATGAAAAAACTTGGCCTTGCTAGATTTACAAGCAAGAAATTCAAGAAATAGCCTAGCTTTCCCTATTTGATATCTGCATCACAGGAATTGAAAAGTAAATTGGATATATTTTGCCAGTAGTCGGGTGGTTATAGTTCCATCTCTTGTCTTGAGGATCAATTTTCATAAACTGTGAAGCCATTTCAGGTGACAGCATCTTGTAGGCTTCCTCACCTATTGTCATCTGGTTTGGTTGCGCAAGAGGCAAGATTTTTGAAGCAATTGTAATGCTGTGTCCTATCAAATCAGGCTCTGAGCCAAGGACTACAATTCGGTTCTTGCCAACATCAATTCCAATTCGTATATGGATTTTTGGCAATCCAAAACTTGCAAACATGGGATTTAGTGAATGTGTTATCAGCATGTTCATGGATCTAGCACAGCGTACAGCATTTTCTGCCATGTTTCCAAAGTCTTTTAATTCTGGGAAAAATGCAATAACTGCATCACCAGTATATTTCAAGACAAAGCCTGCGTGTTTTGATACCACAACAGACATTTCTTCAGAGAAGACCTTTATCAAACCAGAGAGATCGTCAGAGTTTAACGTTGTTGCAATTTTGGTAGACCCTACTATATCCACATATAGAACAGCGGTATTGATCTCGTTTTCAGGCCACAGGCTCAAGAATCTGTTTGAAATGTACTTGAGAAATGCTTGAGAATAAGAATCACTTTGCTTTCTCTTGTATAATGAAAAGTTTCTCTGTATCCTAGTTAGACTTTGAATCAAAAACTCATCATCAGGGGTCAGGATTTGAAATTTTTCAACAGGCTTTACCTGAGCAATTACAGATTCCAAATTATCAAGAGGAACAAATTTCTTTTCTATGACATCATAGTATCCCTTTTCTCCCTCTACTGCCTGTGGCTCAAGTTTTACTTTGCTTGTTGTAAGCCCAAAAGGAAAAGATGTTTTTTGTTTATTTGCAGCAATAAGTATAACACTATCATATTCACTCAGTGCTAGGCCTTGTTCATTTTCAACTCCGGAACTAATGTCAATTATGCGAGAGATTGGAAATATTGAGATTTTACCAGTGTTTGAGTTTGATCGTATTACCTCAATTACGTCATGTTCGGAGTTAGCAGACACAGTTGTTTGCAGTATGAACTTGTCCCTAAATTCAGATCTATACATGCCAGTGCCCTTTGCAGCATGGACTTCAGAGCCGACAGTATTGCTACGACTCTTTACCTTGACAATATTCACGTTAATTCCCATCATGCCAAGCGCATCAGTTACAGCAGTGAGGTCATTTCTTGGCAGTTCGGCCTCGATTCGTATCATCCTAGTCTAGACTATTTATTACACATAGTAATTTAAACTAGTTTTTTAATTTACATTTGATGCCATTTTTAATCACAACTTTAATTTACAATAAACCAAGCAGTGATCTCTTGGAACCAAGTGATATTCTATACAGTGTCATTTCAGAATACGAAGAACAAAGGATACTTTCAGATATAGTACAGGGCGAAAGCGCAGAGATCATAAAAAGTATTTTTGAGAAATGCATATCAAAAATAGAAAAAATTGGCGAGATAAAACCTGATACTCGTGTCACAATTGCAGAGGGATTGTCACACTATTTGCTTACAATGGCCATGATTCCAAGCAAGAGAAAGACCACATTCCAGTCAGTTGAAATCGACATTGCCGTTCCAGATACTATAACACTTGGGACATCACCACAGGATGTCATTGTAATTTCTTTTCCAAAAACAAATGATATCAACGTCATAAAATCTCAGATTGAGAGCATGAAGAAAGTGCAACCAAATCCAGACAACATATGGGTTGTTCTTGAGGACGACATGAAACTTGATACCAAGACATATACTCTCAAGGGGTCTATGACATTTGCAAACATGCTAAACGACTTGATTGGTTTTACATCAGGCAAAAAACAATCCAAGTTGAAAATTTTCAAGATATAAGAGACTTCAAATCAACATTTTTTTCAACACATGAAACCATCTCCTCAAGATTCTCATAATCTCGGATAAACGGTATCACCCCCAGGATTGGAACACCTGTTATTTCATGAATTGTTGTTGGAGCATTTTTTTCTGCAGGTCCACCATTTTCATCATAATTATTTACAAGAATCCCTTTTACTGGAATTTTATAATCACGACATGTCTTGATTGTCATCATGGTATGATTCAGAGTTCCAAGAGTAGATCGTGTGACAACTATTGTTTCAAGACCTAGATCTTTTATCAAGTCAGCAACAAAATAATCCCTTGTCAGTGGAGTCAATATTCCCCCTATGCCTTCAACAAGCATCATTTTGTGTTTATTTTTTAATTTTGCAAATTGTTCAAAGATTATTTTTTTGTCAAACTTTAGATCAAGTATCTTACTTGCATCATATGGAGAAACAGGCAGAGGCATGAATATTGGATTTACCTCATTCTCAGGATCATTTACTTTGGTAGCATGATGCAAAACGGAAACATCAGACGACCTAAAGCCAGTTTTTTGCAATACTCCTGTTGCAACAGGCTTCATTATACCAACGTCAATTCCTGATTTTTTTATAGATACCGCAAGTGCAGCAGTGATTGTTGTCTTGCCAACACCAGTATCAGTTGCAGTTATAAAATACGATTTCACAAGAGATACTCCCTAATGTTATTTAATAATCAGATCGTTATCGTTACAAAGAGATGACTAGACCGTCTATTTTACAACGAATAATTCTGCTATCATGACAACCAATTCATGAATCTTCGGTCGTTTTTGAATATCATATATGGTTAGTAGAAAAGCCATATGAGAACAGCAACAATGTAGTTTTTAGCATACATCGTTCTACCTAGACATCACATATGAGAAACATGGAAGATAGAGCTGGAACAAAATCACAAGATTGAAACTGGAAGTGAGTCAAGCATATTTAATGATGTTTTTCCACATGTAAAATATATCAATTATATGCGATCTTTCTTTATAATTTCTACAGTTAGACCATATACTTGTATAAATTATACATAAATATTCAAGTAGATCGATAAATTTTATTAACGACTATTATGATCATGTCATAGATGAACCATGACGAACATGACATAGAATTTCCAAACAACATCCCATATGAAGAAATACATTTTTCATCATCAGGAAATTACTGTGTCTGTTTTGTAGATGTTGTACATTCTACTGAAGAGGTATCTAAAATTTTTAGCGCTACCAAAGTAAGAAAATACTATTCAATATTTCTCAATTCCATGGCTGTAATATCTAGAAGCTTTGGTGCCAAGATAGTAAAAAACGTGGGAGACTCGATAATATTCTATTTTCCTGAATCTTCGGATTCTACAGATAAAGAAGAATGGGATGACATTCTTGATTGCTTGCAGGCTTTGATGGATGCAAGGCCAATCATTAACACGAAATTGTATCAAGAGGGCTTGCCTGCCATCAACTACAGAATTAGTGCAGACTATGGAAAGGTAGAAGTTGCAAAATCGTTGAGTTCAAAAGATGATGATCTATTTGGTGCAACAATGAACATGTGTTCTAAAATTAATCAGTTTGCACCCATAAACGGTACTGTACTTGGAGGTGATCTGTATCATGTATTACGATATCTACATATTGACAAAAATGAATACCAGTTAACTGAATTAGGAACATATTCATCTGGCCATAAATTCCCATATCCAGTCTATACGTTGAGAGAGAAAACGCCAAATCTTGTAAACCCATTTAAGCGAACATCAAAACGTTTGGCACGCTACGGTTCAAAACCAGATCTAGATCAGGATCAAAAACAAAAATCCAAAATTAACATTATGCTAGTTGATGATGATCTTGAAACTCGTACCACCTTCAGTACAATCTTGGGTGATGAAAATTATAATGTTACTACATTTGGAAACGGAGATGATGCTATTCGCAATTTTATCACTGCCACCCCTTCCCATTATGACTTGATAGTGTCAGACATACGAATGTCACCTGTCAATGGTTTGGAACTGTATAATAGAATTCGAGAATTATCACCATCAATCAAGATGCTTTTTGTATCAGCACTTGATGGAATTGACGAGATTGTAAGTGTGTTACCAGGAGTAAGAAAAAGTCACATATTAAGAAAGCCTGTGAGCAAAGAATATTTTGTGGAGACCGTAAAAACAACACTCGGTCTCGACGCAAAATGATATCAAGGAGACATAGAATTAATCAGACAGACAGATCTCAACACATGATAAAAATCATTGAGGACCCACACAAGGCACTAAAAGTTGGAGTTGATCTCATAGAATCAGCAGAGAAGGAGGTTTTGGTGATGTTTTATACACCCAACGCATTTCACCGCCAAGAAAAGATGGGTATGATAAATCTGTTGAAAAAAATAGCAAAAGAAAAAAACATATCAATAAGAATTCTTACTCCAAAAGACGACACAATAAAAGAATTATCAGGTCAAATAAACAAAGAGTGTGACAGATTCAATATCAGATTCATGCAGCCCGTTCTTCAAAGTAAAATATCAATTCTAATTGTTGATAAAATTTATTCATTAATAGTAGAATTAAAGGATGATTTAAAAGAGACATCTCATGATGCCATGGGGATTTCACTATATTCAGACAGTACAGCAAGTGTTTCCTCATATGTTTCCATATTTGAGAGTCTTTGGATTACACTTGAGCTACACGAAAACATAAAGGAATCAAACAAAAAGTTGCATCAATCCAACTTTCAGTTATCAATGGCTGAAAAAAAATACAGAAACTTGTACGAAAACTCTCCAAGTCTGTTGCGAAGTATTACAACAGAAGGGATCTTGATCGATTGTAACAACGCATATGCAAATGCATTAGGTTATTCCAAAGAAGAAGCCATTGGAATGTCAATTTATGATCATACTGCAGAAAGAAGCATAGAAGATTTAAAAAATGATCTTGAAAAATGGAAAGAGACACAACAGATTTCACATATGGAAATATGGATGAAGAGAAAGGATGGAATGATTTTTCCAACTCTGTTAACAGGGACAAGTCTGCTTGATGAGTATGGAAAATTGATTGGGAGAACAGTGGCATTGTTGGATATGACTGAAATACACAAGGCAAGATTGAAGATTGAGGAACGAGGAACTAGATTACAGCAGCAATATGGACAACTTGAAAAATCACATGAACTTCTTGTTGCAACTGAAAAAAAATATAGAAACTTGTACGAAAACTCTCCAAGTCTGTTGCGAAGTATTACAACAGAAGGGATATTGATCGATTGTAACAACGCATATGCAAATGCATTAGGTTATTCCAAAGAAGAAGCCATTGGAATGTCAATTTATGATCATACTGCAGAAAGAAGCATAGAAGATATGAAACAAAATATGTCAGAATGGAAAAAAACTCACAATGTCCCACAAATCGAAATTTGGTTAAAAAGAAAAGATGGTGTCACATTTCCAAGTTTGCTAACCGGTACAAGCTTATTTGACGAACACGGAAATTTAATTGGGAGAACGCTTGCACTAACAGATTTGACTGAGATGCACAAGGCAAGATTGAAGATCGAGGAACGGGAAGCGCGCTTGAAGGAGCAGTTT
The DNA here is from genome assembly GCA_028867275.1 of Nitrososphaerota archaeon. GTDB lineage: Archaea > Thermoproteota > Nitrososphaeria > Nitrososphaerales > Nitrosopumilaceae > Nitrosotalea. The sequence continues at coordinate 49,133 of JAGWGU010000003.1, read as the reverse complement.
GAGGAATTGAAAATACTAAATAAAAAATTGGAAATACAAGACAAAATGCAGAAAGAATTCATCAATGTGGCAGCACATGAATTAAGAACTCCCATACAACCAATCATAGGCCTAGCAGAAGCACTCAGGTGTAAGAAAGGAGACATATCATCACAGACTCATTTGATTGACATCATAATCAAAAGCGGGAAAAGGCTTCAAAGAGTATCAGAAAATATTTTGGATGTCACAAAAATAGAAAGTAACACATTAAAAATTCACAAAGAGATGATAAACTTACGTGAAATGATCTATGATCTATTCCAAGATTTTCAATATCATCTACAATCCAATTACAAGGAAAAAGATGTACAAATACAAATTCTAGCAAAAGAAGACATTTTTGTCACTGCAGACAGGGCAAGATTAACCCAAGTCATGATCAATCTGTTTCATAATGCAATTAAATTTACAGATAAAGGAACAATTGCCATTTCCATTGAAAAGACGAATGATACCGTCCTGGTAAAGGTAAAAGACACCGGAACAGGAATAAGCAGTACAGTATTACCACATCTATTCACCAAGTTCTCAATAAAATCAGAGACAGGTACAGGTTTGGGATTATTTATTTCTAAAAACATTATAGAGGCCCACGGAGGAAACATGTGGGCCGAGAACAACACCGAAGGGAACGGTGCAACTTTTACGTTTACCATTCCTTGCACCCTGTAACACCACAAGTTTTCCACATAATTTTGTAATTCTTTTTAGTTTACGAATGTAATATTATACAATGGATCAAAAAGAGACATCTTACATAATGATGAACTGCGAAGTTGGCTCAGAAGATTCCATAATTGATGAACTAAAATCAATTGACTATGTGAAAGAGGTACAGGGAGTATATGAAATTATGACATTTTGGCAAAGATAGAAACGCCAACAATAGAACATACAAGAGACACAATAGCAACCATACGTAAAATCAAGAATATTCACTGTACCACTACCATAATCTATGCAAAAAATTTATAGATTCCACTAACAAAATGACGGTCTTCCAGACATGTTAGTGGTAACGGTATGTTTTCTGGAAATATCCTAAGAACGAAAAATCTGAATTTCAATTTACAAAACAGAACGATTAGACTATTGTTATTAATCCGACCCGTTGAAAAACTCCATGCACAGTTTTGTCTGGCATCCCTATACGCAGATGAATGATTGGAAAAAATTTGACGTAATTTCCAAAGGAAAAGGGATGTGGCTCTATGATTCACATGGTAATGCCATGATGGATGGAGTTGCAAGCATGTGGTGTAATGTATGGGGCCATTCCAACAAGGAATTGACAGATTCCATTATAAAACAGTCAAAAAAGCTGCAACATTCCTCGTTGTTCAATCTGACAAATGACAAGGCAGAAGAGCTAGCAGAAAAACTAGTAAAACTAGCCCCCGAGATGTACAGAGTATTCTACTCTGATGATGGCTCTACTGCAATGGAGATCTCTGCAAAAATGGCATTACAGTACTGGAATAACATCGGTGAAAAAAGGACAAAATTTGTCTCACTTGAAAATGGATATCACGGGGATACCATAGGTGCCATGTCTCTAGGATATGTGCCACTCTTCTTTTCAAAATTCAAGTCTGCATTGTTTCCGGTTTTAAGAACTCCAACACCCAACAGATACAGAATCCCAAAAGGTTACTCGTTTGAATGCTATCAAGAGTTTTGTCTTGAAAAAATTGAACAGACATTTTCAAAAAATGATGACATTGCAGCATTTGTAATGGAAAGCGGAGCACAAATAGCTGGAGGCGTTGTGATATATCCAAAAGGATTCCAGAAAAAAATTAGCAAAATATGCAAAAAGCATAACATCTTGTTCATACTTGATGAAATTGCAACAGGTTTTGGAAGACTAGGGTCAATTATGGAATACCAAAACCAGGAAAGCACGCCAGATATTGTATCATTTGGCAAGATGCTATCAGGAGGATATCTCCCGCTTGCTGCAACACTTGCAAACAAAAAAGTCTATGACTCTTTTCTTGGAGAATACAAAGACATGAAACATTTCTTCCATGGACATACATTTACTGGAAATCCTCTAGCATGTGCAACAGCTCTTACAAATATCTCACTATACAAAAAATACAATTTAATGTCAAAGATAAAAAAACGTGAAACTCAGATCCAGTCTCACATAGAAGAAATATCCAACTTGGATCTGGTTGGAGATGTAAGACACAAGGGAATGTTGATGGGAATAGAACTAGTATCAAACAAAAAGGCAAAAACCCCGATATCTCCTCAAAAACGATTACCCCAAAAGGTCTTCATCGAGGCAAAAAAACATGGGATCTATCAACGAACCTTGGGGCACATAGTCATGGTCGTCCCACCACTTGCCATATCAGAACAAGAATTGGACTTTTTGCTAGACGGGACCATAAAGACAATCAAAAATGTCTCATCCCAAGTGTGAGAACATGGCACAATTTTGGAATGAAATGCTATAACTACCTTTGACATAATAGATTACACATCATGCCACAAATTCGAATATGTCCAACATGTAACAAAGTCTTACAAACTGGTGAGATACACAGGTGTTCCAATACAATCTCAGAGTATGCTACATGTGAAAAGTGTGGTGAAAGATACCTGAAATCAAGGCCACATATTTGTCCAACAAGAATCTAGTTTATCCAGATTCAATGTAAACCGTTTCCCCATACCCGGTTTACGGTTAAAATAATCTTAATTAATGGATTTAAAACAGGGTAGACATTGACAAGTGAGACTGATTTTATAATTTTGTGCAGAGACAAGGTACTAGCAGGACATAGAATTTCAGAAGAAGAATCTGAAAAACTCATTAATGTATCTGATGATTCTCTGCAGGCATTATCTAATGCAGCTAACGAAATTACTAGAAAACTGTGCGGTGACATGGTAGATGTGGAAGCTTTGATAAATGCAAAAAAAGGCAAATGCCAAGAAGACTGTTCATTTTGCTCCCAGTCTGCATTTTTCAAGACAGGTATTGATACATACAAGTTGTTACCGCCAGAGACAATAGTACAAAATGCAATGCTTGCAAAAGAGGATGGAGTGAAGAGCTTTTGCCTTGTTTGTGCATGGCGTGGTCCAACAGAGAAAGATTTTGAGCAAATTTCTAACATCATAGAAAAAATAAACCAAGAGGTCGGAATAGAGGTCAACTGTTCACTTGGTTTTATCAACAAGGACATGGCGATGAAACTAAAAGATCTTGGAGTGAAACGCTACAACCACAATCTAGAGGCGCCAAGAAGCTTTTTTGAAAAGATATGCACAACTCACACATACGATGACAGGATGGAAACAAACCACATTGTCAAGAGCGTAGGCCTAGAATTGTGCTGCGGAGGAATAATTGGCATGGGAGAGACAAGAATGCAGAGACTAGAGCTAGGACTTGATCTTGCAGGACTCAGCCCCGAAGAATGTCCAATCAATATGCTGGTACCACAAAAAGGAACGCCTCTTGAGATTCAGACTAGACTCTCAATATCTGAGATACTACGAACAATAGCAGTTTTCAGGTTTTTGATGCCAAGGACAATACTCAAGATTGCAGGAGGAAGAGAAGTTTACCTCTCAAATGACCAGGAAAAAGTGCTTCTTGGGGGTGCAAACGGAATCATCACAGGAGGATACCTAACAATTGGCGGAAACAAACCATCAGATGACTTTCAGATGATATCAAAAATAGGCCTTGAAGCCTAGAACTGATTTTATCAGTGAACGATTAAGGCAGATAAAGAAGGCAAATCTATATCGAAGACTTGTGTACAATAAAATTTCAGGCCCATACATTACAATTCAAGGGAAAAAGCTAGTCAATTTATCATCAAATGATTACCTTGGTCTTGATTCAAGATATCATTTTTCACAGATCCAGTCAAGCTCAAGATTGATTTCAGGAAATGATGTATCATTTAAGAAACTTGAAAGCAGTCTTGCACATCACAAATCAAAAAGTTCCGCATTGGTATTTCCAACAGGATACATGGCAAATCTTGGTACAATTTCCATCCTAGCACAAAAAAATGATCTCATCCTAAGTGATGAGCTAAACCATGCAAGCATAATTGATGCATGTAGGCTATCTCATGCAAAAAAAACAGTGTACAAACACAATGATATTTCAGATTTGGAAAAAAAACTACGCAAAAAAGCACAAAGAAAATTTGTCATAACAGAAGGAATATTTTCAATGAACGGCGACTATGCAAGACTGGATGAAATAACAAAACTGTGTCAAGAAAACAATGCATTTCTCTTGCTTGATGATGCACACGGGGATTTTGTAGCTGGTAGTGATGGAAAAGGATCGGCAGACCATTTCAGGGTTGCAAAAAATGTTGATGTATACATTAGCAGTCTGAGCAAGGCACTTGGAGCATTTGGGGGTTACATTGCTGCAAAAAAAGAGATAGTTGATCTTGCAATAAATACTTCGCGCCCGTTTATCTACACATCAGCATTGCCAGGCTTTTTGGCAGAGTTAGCCCTGAAACGATTTCTGTCAAACAGAGAAAAGAAACGACTCCAATTATGGAAAAAGATAGAACTGTTCAGCAGGGGTCTAAAGTCAATAGGGTATACAATCGAGTCTCAAAGCCAGATAATACCCATCATAATAGGAGACGAGAAAAAGACACTTGAGTTTGGCAGATACCTGAGAAATAATGGCATATTTGCCCAGCCAATACGTTACCCAACCGTGAACCTAGGTTCTGCAAGAATACGAATATCTGTCACAGACTGGCTTACGGAAGACATCATATCAGAATCACTTGATGTATTTGAAAAAGCAGGAAAAAAGTTTGGTGTCACATGACTCGAATCTGGAAGAGATTTGGAACAAGGTATTAATAAAAAAACAGCGTCAATCGATTCATGGTAGAACTCACCATAGGCATTGCAGCTGTAGCAGGACTTGGTTCTTTTCTTGCACCATGCATACTACCAATGATTCCGGCGTTTATTGCATACATTTCCGGTACCACGCTGACAGATCTTCAAAAAAATAACGGTACAGTAAACCTTGTTGCAAGCAGACTAAACATCATATTAAACACATTATTTTTTGTTGCAGGTTTTACAATTGTTTTTTCAATACTTGGTGTGATTCTAAATAGCGTACTTTCTACATCTGTAGGATCTTTGCTTGCAGGATTTAATCATGTTGGCGGAATCATAATAATTGCATTTGGAGTTTTCATGCTATTATCATCCAAGATTTCAAAACTCAATTTTGAAAAAAAGATTTTGCCAAACAGGACCAAGTCAAGTTATCCACTTTCATTTCTATTTGGTCTTGCATTTGCAACCGGCTGGACTCCATGCATTGGACCAATCCTTGGAAGTATTCTAACTCTTGCTGCAACAACACCAAGCCATGCATTCATCTTACTTCTTAGCTATTCACTAGGACTTGGAATTCCGTTTATCTTGTTAGGAGTATTCTTTTCAAGATTCACAGGATTCATCAAATCAATGAGCAAGCATTTGAAGTATTATTCCATAATAATGGGATCATTCATCATCATATTGGGAGTTCTAGTATACACAAACCAGCTAGCTGCCATTGCAAGCTTTCCGTTGCTAAATAATATACTATTAGGATGATAATAATGAGAAAAGAGATCAAAACCGCAATAATTGGTGCGATAATCATAGCTATAGCATTGGGAGGAATAGGGGCATTTTTTATGTCACTTGACAAGACAGTTGCAAGCACAGGAAGTCAAATACTTGCAGACAAGACAAATACCGGAAACAATACAAGTACAAATCTTGCTTCATATCCTGATGAAAGCAGTTATCCAAAAGCCCCAGATTTAGTAGGCATTGCAGGGTACATCAACACCACACCAGAAGAATTGCAGGCAAAGATCAAAGATAAGGTAGTGTTGTATGATTTTTGGACTTATAGCTGTATCAACTGTATCAGAACTTTTCCATATCTTAAAGCATGGAATGACAAATATGCAGACAAGGGTTTGTTGATAATCGGAGTGCACTCTCCAGAGTTTGAGTTTGAAAAAGATCTAAACAATGTAAAGATGGCCGCACAAAAATATGGACTGACATATCCAATAGTACTTGACAGTGATCACATGACATGGGATGCATTTTCAAACAGATATTGGCCTGCAGAATATATCACAGATGATCTTGGACACATCCGACACACTCACTTTGGAGAAGGAGAGTATGATCAAACAGAAAAGGTAATTCAACAGCTACTTGATCAGAGAGCAAAAAGACTTGGACTAAATACAACGGTAGATCAAAGCCTTGTTAATTTGCATGCACATGAATTTTCATTGTACCAGACACCAGAACTTTATTTCGGATATGACTTTGCAGATGGAAGAAACTATTTTGGAAATTCGGAAGGATTTGAGCCAGAAAAAATAGTCAGTTATACAATTCCATCAGACTTGCAAAAAGATCACTTCTATCTTGATGGTCAGTGGCAGAACCTTCATGACAGCATGAAGTTATCATCAGATAATGGTAAAATAATTCTGCCATATACAGCACAAGATGTACACATCGTGGCATCAGGACCTGGAACTGGAATACAGATACTCCTTGACGGTAAACCAGTTACAAGCAATGATGCAGGTCAAGATACCAAAAATGGCACAGCCATGATTTCAGAACATAGGCTGTACAATATCATATCAACAAAGCAAGCAGGCTCTCACACTCTTACCATTACAGCTCATCCAGGCTTTGAAATCTACACGTTTACCTTCGGATAATCAAGACACAATGTTTCTAAATTCGAATTTAGAAACATATAAAATCAATCAGTGCAGTATTTTACTGTAACCCCGCACTGCTGTCACTATGGTTACACATCAAGTAAGAACATGGTTGTTTAAAACAATATTTCAAATCAAGGCACAGTAAAAAAATGAACTTTACAAACAAATGGAATGTACAGAAAGAGAGCATCTCTCAAAAGGTAATCGACAAGGTAAAACCAGATGCCCCATTAAAGCCCAAGATTGATGAGGCTCAAAAGAAATTACAGTTACAAATCATAAAACTTGATTCTATTTCAAAAAAATTAAAGGAAAAGGATGAGTTTATCTTTAAAAAAGTGGTAGAGGCAGTTAGATCACACAACAAGGCATACTCTAACGCTTATGCTACTGAATTGCACGAGATTAGAAAGATGAACAACATGGTTACAGGCGCAAAACTAGCCATGGAACAGATTCAGTTAAGACTGAACACAATATCAGAGCTTGGAGATGTTGTAGTGACACTCAGTCCTTGCATGTCAATAATAAAGGGACTTGGAGCAGGCCTGAATGGACTAATGCCAGCAGCAGATTCATCCATGTCAGACTTGTCAAACATACTAGGAGAGATAATGTCTGGAGCATCTGTAAACGGCGACAACTCATTTGTCACAGAGACATCAAACTCAGAGACAAACCAGATATTGGAAGAGGCACATGCCATATTGGAGGGACATGTAAGACAGAACATTCCAGATCTTCCTCCAACACTTGGTTCCACAACAAAAGCGCCAGAGCCTATCTAGAGCGCTTTTTACTCAATTCTACAAAGTGCTTCTTGATTCTAGATATGGTCGGATAGCTGTACCCTAGTTTTCTGTAATTTGCAATCATCATCTTCCAGTTTTTTAGCCTCCACTGGGCCTGCTCTGAAGTAACGGAATGGATTTCCTTGTTTATTATGCTCTTTCTACCCACTTTGAGCACTCCTGCATCCTTTGCAGTCCACCTGTTTTTTGCAAAATTCAAACCTGTTAGAATCTCATCAAATGGCATTTCATTGAAATATTCTTGCAACTTTTTCATTTGTATTTCAGTGGGTTTCTGGGATATCAAAATCTTAATCTCGTGCTTGTCCATACGAATTCTTTAGAAATGTAATTATTAAACATGAAGTGAGGCTCGTCTAAACTAGAAATAGACATTTTTTCTCCTTAGGTAATATTTCCAACTTTGGAAATGTGTCAGTTTATGATGTTACGCGCTAGTCCATAATATAGCATTCCAACATATACATTTCATCATGTCAATACAAGAAGGAAAGAATGGGCGCATTACAACCAAAATTAATCAGTCAAGAATAAAACAAAGTTCCATAAAAAAAGATCCATCTCAAGACAAAATACATGATCTACAGATTTTATCTCAGAAAGTTGCCGACGTATTTGCCAAGGCGGAGCAAGACAATGATGAGATGATCATAAAAATGAGAAACGTTGCCATGGACAAAACGACATCTTCAATAATTCAAGCAGAAAAATCAAATGATACGAAACTGGAAGAAATGATTAATGCATTACCAAAGCATGAATCACATATTTTATCAGATCCACCATACAATTTGAACGAATTATCTTCAGAGTTAACTTTGCTGCTCAAGTAAATCAATGATCTTTTTATTTCACCCCTAGGATTTGATATTAGTATTTAAAAAAAGATAATTCCCAGACAACAATTTTAGCCATCCGTTTTTTGTAAAATTTAACTCTTCTAGGATTTTTTCAAGAGACACTCACGTTAAAGTCTATGATTTTTTTAAATTTCTGCATCAGTTGCTTGTGATATCAGAACATTTACTTCAAATCTTTCCACATTCGAATTTTGAAATATTATGTATAATCAGGATAGAATAAATCGCTCTTTTGGTTTAAAATGTCACAAGGCAAAGCTACAATACATTCAATTCCAAGGAAACTAACGGGTGTACCAATCAATGATTCTTAAATTACAGACATTGTAATTTAACACATGGATGAAAAAGATATTCGTGCAAATAGAATTCCGAAGGGTTTTTTGCACAAGAAAAGGAGATGTGAAAAAACCCAGTGCAATAATGAAGGCATCTATTCATCAAAACTAGGATATTTTTGTCTTGATCACATACTAGATTACGACATGCCTTGTCCAAATTATGACTGCCCAAGAAACGGTCTTGCCATGGACAAACTGATTTCCAAGACAGAAAAAGACATCATTGGAGATATGCATCAGGTATTTCAATGTCCATCGTGCAATTATAGACACGATCATACGGTACATGTCTAGCACCGGAGTTTAAAAAAAATCTAGCTAAAACATCCACAAAGTTCTACTGGAGACTTAAGATATCATCAGAACAATTCACTAAATGGCTACCCATAACTGACCAGGCCTAGAATCGTGAGGGTTTTTGTGCCTCTCTCACGATAATTTACTTTATTAAAGACTGGATCAAAAATTCAACATAAAGATTAAAGGGCCAATTATTTGAGCCACATTTTATGAAAAAATCTGTAATCATCGTAATTCCGGTAATCTTGGCAATAATTGGAGTCATGTCATATTCTCAAACTAGTCACAATACAACGCAGACTGGAAGCAATAATGTGATTTCTACTACAACATCAACATGTCAAACAGTCAACGGTGTTTTACCAGATCCCAAGTGTACTCCAGGGGCAGCTGATCCATCAGTAACACAGGATAACATAGATTCTACCATCTGTGTTAGTGGATATACAAAGACAGTAAGACCTCCAGTTTCTGTGACAGACCCAATAAAACAAGAACGCATGCAGGCCTATGGATTTACCGATTCTCCAAAGAACTATGAATTGGACCATTTGATCCCTCTTGAAATAGGAGGAGCTCCAGCAGATGTTCGTAATTTATGGCCAGAATCACGCTATACAGACCCGAATTCCTATGATAAAGACAAGTTTGAAAACTATCTACACAAGCAGGTTTGCGCTGGTGCATTATCTCTAAAAACTGCACAAAATGAAATTGCAAGCAATTGGCTCAAGTATTGGGAAGATGCAGGTAAACCATAGATTTCATCTAGAATTTTGATAGTTTTCTTTAGATTTACTTGTTTGGAGTGATTACATTGTTGATTGCTTTTGCATCTTTCTTGCAGAGTTCACATTCGCAAACAAATAGGCCCTGCTTACCCATACAGTCGTGGTGTTTTTCTTCAAAACATTTGTAGCATAAAACCATAGAAATACAATTCTTTATGGTATTATGGTCTATTTCTACCCCCCTATTACCACCAAAACTTGCCTGATCATGGTCCAATTTTTGCCCAAAAAACGGTCTAAAATGGTCGATTTTAAAAATATCCATTTTTTCCAGTTTATGCTTGAAAGTTAAACCCCCTGTTATTTTCAGCCAATCAGGCATAATGTGATTTTTTCAAAAATGACCAATTTTAGGGGGGGTGTAACACTTGAGCGTACTAATAACAGCCAAGGGTCAAAACACCCCCATTACCCAGTTAGAGTCTTGTTTTCTTTTGGCGTCATGAACAAAAGCTAAACCCTGGATTTTTAGACCAAATTTCCTGGCCAGGAAATAATGTAAAAGATTACCGCCATATCCAGGCATGAAAAAATCCAGAAACTTGGCAAGTTTATGTCCCAAAACCAGGGGGTTTAGAGCCAAAAGTTTGGCAAAAAATGACAAAACTAGAAAGTGTAGATTGTTAGAAATCTTTGGTGGTTGCGCCATATTGTGGGAAGTTGTTCTATTTTTCAATGGTAACAGTACTGTCACCTTTTTACAGTAGAAAACTCAAATCCCATATTTACTGTCTCAGGTGGCAGATCTTTTATCCGGTCAAGATCCCGTGCATTCTTTTTCCATTCTTTCTCCAGCGCACAAGATTTCCAATTATCGGACATGATATGTTCTGCACTTGTAAAGGGTCCTCTTAGACGTTGTCTCCAGTCTGAAAGTTCAATCTTGCCCAAAAGGTCACCTAATTTTGGTGTGTGAAATACTCTCACAATTTTCAAAATATTTTCTAGTCGTACTCTAGTATTTTTGTCAGCTGGTGGTAGATGTTTTTACCATTTCAGGGATTTTTTCCCGGGCTTGGACAATCTCTATCTCTACTGTTTCTATTGGCTCGTCTACCACATTTCGTTTAATGGAGAACATCTTTGGTTTATCAAAATCTTTAGTGCAGTCGGGACAAGCATAAACCAGAACCCTGTATTCGTTGGGAGCTTTAGGGTTTGAAAGGCGAGGATAGTAAACTAGTCTACCCCCACAATCCACGCAATATCTATTTGCGCGTCTTGTTCTGGCCAATGCGGACCTCCTGCATGTATCATCATAATATGATCCGTATTAGATCCATATTGTCTAATAGAATACACTAACATGTGATCGCATTACAATATTTCATAACTCGAGTTTAGAAACATCATATCTACAAACACGTAATTTTTGAATTTTGGAATTACGATAATCAAAAACAAATATTTCATAATTCGAATTTAGAAATATTAAAGCGCCGCCCGCCAGACTTGAACTGGCGACCCGCTGGTTAACAGCCAGCTGCTCTACCACGCTGAGCTAGGGCGGCAACAGACTTGTTCGTAGGATAAGCGGATTTATTCTTTGCTGAATCTATTTTTCGATCTTGTCAAGTTTCTCAAAAAGATAAAGACCGTCAAGAAAAACTCGGTGATCTTTGTTTTTGACTTTGGTGTTTTGTTGGAGACTTCCAGCAGTCTGTGATACATCAGTCAATACAGGACCGGTGATTATCACATCATCACCTTTTGCAACTACCTTGGTATCGCCAAATATTTTTGAGACACGTGCTGCACGTTCGCCTTGAAAGTTTTCCACATGAATGTGTCCATCTTTTACCTTGACAGTGATTGGAAAGTGTGCATATACAACTTTCATCTTGAATGTATATCCAGTCTGGACACCCTTGAACAGGGTATTGATTATAGATTCTGCAGTCTTGAATATTGCATAATCTCTTTTACGAATTCCTATTGATTTTAAGATGACATTTTTCCCTTCAACTTGTACTTCTACTGGAATTTTTTTGAATGTCTTTCTTGTTTTACCTAGTGGTCCTTGGACATGCAATATCTTGTGGGTTATAGATGCCTTGACTGCATCAGGAATTGGTATTGTTACTTCGTGTATCTCAGTTTTAGTAGACAAATCCTATCAATAGCCCTCCCAAGCCACTCTTTATTGCCTCATGATGAGACATCACTCCTTGATTTGTGGTTACAATAAGCATGCCACGTGAATATGATGGCAAATATTGCTGCTCCCACTTGGCATAACCGTCTTTTTTTACCTTGAATCTAGGCGTGATTGCACCACATTTTGTGATTTTTGCCAATAGTTGAATCTTAAACTTGCCACCCTTCTTGTCATCAACGTGCTCAAATTCCCCAATGTAATTATGATTTTGTAGAGTCTTGAGTACATCTGTTGCAAGTTTTGATGTAGGCAATACAACACATTCCCCTTTTCTTCTTGCCTCAGTGTTGTATAGTGTTACAAACATGTTTGCTAGAATATTAGTTGCTGGCATATCTTATCACTTGAATTTCCTAAACCCTAACGAGTCTGCAACTTCTCTGAAGCACCGTCTGCAAAGATCAAGATCATATTTTTGAATAACTGCATTATAATCGCCACATCTTTTACACCATCTGGAGCCTTTTCCAAATTTATGGACAGTTCTTCCAGTTACCTTGTAATCACGATTCTTCATATTATACTACCTGAATCCCAAACTCACGGGTTAGAAATGCTTTTGCATCTTCAGCTGTAATGATATGAGTACGTCCAATGCTTGCTTTGTGTTTGCTTCTCACTCGGATACTAAAACCTGGTCGTGTAAGAGATATAGAAACATCAAGACCCAAGATTCCATCCTGTGGATCATACTTTACTCCAGGAATATCGATGTGTTCTTTAATGCCAAATGAAAGATTTCCAAAGTTGTCAAAAGATGAGCCTTTCATCTGATTGCCCTTTGCTGCAAACAATCTCTTGATAAGCTGAATTGCAGGTTCATTTCTTATTGTGACTGCAACACCTATTGGTTCACCCTTGTGTACACCCCAGTCACGTTGAGTTGCTTTAGCAAATCTTGGAGATGGTTGTTGACCTGAAATGTGTTTTAGTGCGCGTTTTGCCTTTTCAACGGGTTCACCAGATTTACCTACACCCATGTTCAATACTACTTTGGCAACTGAAATTTTCTTCATTGGTGATACTGTTTGTTGTGCCATATCTATCACTGGATTTGTATGACAGGTTTGTCTTTTCCTACTGCCATTACTAGGTCTGCTGGGATTTCAATCTCTCTTTCACCAAAGTCAACATCTGCTCTTTTTGGCAAGATGAATGTACCTGGCTTGAGTTCTGTGACTTTACCCATACGTCCTGCGTTTACTCCGCTTGTAATTATGACTTGGACTCCTTTTTCAAGAGGTATAACATTAAGAATTTTGGTCACTGGTACTTCAACTACACATGTATCCCCAACATTTACCTTGGTGTCAGAGATCAGTGTTCTGCCATCATGGAATCCGAGTTGGGTTTTCTTGTCCTTGATTGTTACTTTTTTGGTTACTTTGAGTAATTTCTTTGATTTTTCAGCAGAGTTTATCTTGATTGGTTTTAATACGGTCAAATCTTTTGGAACAAGTCTGTATACATCAGAGACTCCGTCAAGTTCTACTACATCCATCAAACCAATTCCATGGTGAAGTGAGTTTCTTACAACACCATCTACTTTGACTTTGCCACCATAGATTACAGATTTTGCTTCTCTTAGAGAGGTAGCAAGTTTTAGCGTATCACGAATAAATACTGCAGTTGGAATTGAGATGTCTTTTTTGTGACCTCCTGGTTTTACTGTAACCACAAATCTCTTGTCTTTTCTTGTAATTCCCCAGAAAAGTGGAGCCATTTGTCTTTTTAGTTTTTTACTACCCGCTATGCTAACCATTATTTAGTCCCCTTTTTTTCAGTTGTAGATTTGTCTTTTTTATCATCTGGTTTTGCTTCCTTCTTTGTTTCCTTTGGTTTTTCCTTGCTAGCCTCTTTTTGTTCTTTTGGTTTTGACTCTTTTTGTTTTGTATCTTTTGTTTCTTGTGATGAAGTGCTTTTTGCAGCCTTTGGCTTTTGTCCTTCCAATCTGTTTTGTCTCCACTTGTCTTCAAGATTCAATGAAGTGATTATAACGTTCGATGGATGAATGTAAATGTCGACATTTCCGCCCTTGAGTTTTTCACGCTTGATGCCCTCTATTGCAATACCCCGCTTTTCAGTGGATACCCGAGTGACCTTGCCTTCTATTCCCTTAAACTCTCCACGCAATACCTTTACGCTGTCGCCTTCTACAACACGCAAGCTTTTGCAATGATATTTTTCTTTAAGATCCTTTGCTAAATGAGAGCCTAGTTGTTTGCTAAGTAGGTGTTGTGAAGCAGAATATAACATTCGTTTTCGTATTGTTGTTGGCTTCATATTATACCACCATTGATGCCAAGTTTGCGATTCTTGGATATTTTTCTGCTGCTTCTACTGCTACAGGTCCCTTGATTTCAGTGCCCTTGATTTCACCTTCTGGTGTTACAAGCACTGCAGCATTATCTTCAAATGTTACTCTTATTCCGCTTAATCTTCTTACAGCATATTTTTGCCTAACAATAACTGCACCAAATATTTGCCCTCTTAGTTCACCAGGACCTTTTTTGACTACAACGTTACAAAAGTCACCAACAGCTGCAGATGGATAACGAGCAACTCTAGTCTTTGTTTTTTGAACCATTACAATTTCCAAGATCTTTGCACCAGTATTATCTGCACATATTACTTGGGCTCCAAGTGGAAGCGCTCTTGTTACATATGGCCTAAATTCTTGAACGCCCTTTGCCGAAACTGCACGACTCTTTGTTGCTGCCATTAGGATACTACCTCAACTACGACAAAAGATACACTCTTTGAAATAGGTCTGCATTCTGCAGTAAGAACAACATCTCCTTCTTTTACGTCAATGCACTGTGGCCTGTGTGCATGCAATTTGCTTTGACTACGTGCATATCTTTTGTATTTAATATCAAGTCTTGGAAATTCTTGTTGTACGACAATTGTCTTTGGCGCTCTAGCACTGACTACCTTTCCTTGAACTAGCTTGCCTCTAATACTTAGAGTACCGTGGAATGGACAGAGATCATCTTGGCATTCGGATTTTGGTGCTTTGACTTGGAGTCCTATGTTTCGAGTCATGCTTTTGCTCCCATTCTTTCAAAGGATCTTTTTGTGATGGTATTTCCATCTACAAGAGCAGATGTGCCATTGAAAGTGAACTGCCATGTAGAATTGTGTTTTGGTATTGTCTTTATTCCAGTTGCAGTTTCAATTGCAAACATGGATTTTGTTTCATCAATTATTTTTCCGTGTATGCCTATCATTTGAGAATTGGTAGATTTTACAATCAAGGTGTCAAGTCCAATTAATTCATGACGTGTGATATTTTCTGCGGTAATCATTTAGATTTCATCTCATTTAGTCTAGTTAATACTCTTGCGATATCTCTTCTAAGAGGCTTTACCTTTCCGCTGTCTTTTCTCAATGTCCCTTTAGATGCTTCAATCTTTAGTTTAGTCAGTTCTGAACGCAATTGTCCCAGTCTGTCTTTAAGATCAGTCTCATTGAACTCTCGGACTGTTTTCATCTTGATTCGGGCCATTACTTGAGCTCCTCCTCTACTTCTTCAAATGTTTCCACTTTTTCTATCAATTTCTCTTCGAGTTCTATTACTTCACTTTCAGTACGTGGCTTGGTTGGATCAATCTGGGTTTCCTCGACAATCTCAATTTCTTCCGGAACATCAAGTTTTGGCTTTACTTCTTTCTTCATTACCTTTAGTTCAAATTCTGGTATGAATCGCTCTTTTCTTGCAATTCTGATTCTAACTCCAATAAGGCCCATTTTTGTTTGGACGTGAACGATATCTTCTGATACTATAACGGTAGCTTGGTGTCCTGCGCGCGGCAGTATGCCTTTGCTGTGTTTTTCAAAGCTTGAACGGTCACCTCTTAGTTTGCCAGAGGTTGTGATTTGTACACCCATTGCACCTGCCTCCATTATAGTCTGCATTGTCCACATGACTGCACGTCTGAATGCTGTACCCCTTGCAAGATGTTGTGACATCCTGTTGCACATTACACTCGGTTCAAGTTCGGGTTTTGTTATTTCAATTACCGATATCTGTGGATTCTTTAGATCAAAGTCTGTCTCCAAAACCTTTGTGAGATCCCTTATTCCACTTCCTTTTCTTCCAATTACAATACCAGGTCGTGTTACATGCAATCCAACTCTGGTTCCTGTTGGAGTTTTTTGAATATCAACTTCTGAAAAACCTGCTTCCTTGATTGCTTCCCGGAGATAATCTTTCAAGAGCATCAATTTGTAACTATCATTTATGACATTTTTTACTGAAGACATGTTATAGCTCCTGAGCTACCAGCTCAACATGAGTAAGAATATCTATTTTTGGAGTTGCACGTCCCATTGCACGTGGAGTAAATCGTTCAAGTTTTCTGCCCTTATGCACTGTGGCATTAATTATTTTCAATCTATCAAGATCCATTCCACGGTATTCTGCGTTTGATTCCAAATTGTCAAGCAGTCTGATAAATTCTGATGCCGCTTTTTCTGGATATCTTCCTGCCATCACGCCAGTGTCTGACTTGTGACCTACTTCGTTGTTGTACCTTTGGAATGGAACTGCACGTTCCAAGTTAACAACAGATTGGAGATAGCTTCTTGCAGATTCAATTGACATTCCTTTTATCTTATGTGCAATTTCTCTTGCATGCTTGTGGGAGATTGTTTTCTCTCTCAATGCAGCACGAACGTGTCTTGTTTTATCATAATTTTGGAAAGCGTAGCTAAAATGCATAGATATCACTTTAATGGCACGTACAAGCTAGACCTGGATGCTCCTACACCAGGTGCACCGTGTATAACTCTCTTGTTGGTTCGTACAAATTCTCCCAGATAGTGTCCAACCATTTCTGGCCTGATTGTAACTGGCAAGAATTCTTTTCCTGAATAAACATGAATTGTGAGTCCTACAAAATACGGAAGAACAATGACATCTCTTAGGTGGGTCTTGATTTGTGTGTTGGATTTTCCTGCATTGGCAGATTTTATTTCTTCCAAGAGTTTTCGCTTGCCGTCGGTGATACCCCTTGTAAGTGATCTTCGTGCTCGTGATGGCAAAAGTTCAAAGAGTTTTTCTAGTGAAAGATTTCGGATCTCTTCCATTGCAAGTCCGCGATACTTGTATTCTTTAACCAATTATGCTCACCATTACTTTAGTAGATTCATGACTGACCATATTATAGCATTCCTATCTTTGTAGCCAAGTCTCTTGCCTTTTCAACTGTCTGGAATTTTACAAACGCTTTCTTGCCGTATACGGTTCTACATACGTTTAGTCCTATTGGATCTTCTTTGTAGAGAAGCTTGATGGCTTCAACAATCTTTGGCTTGGTTGCTTCTTCTCTTACCAGAAAACAAATTCTGCTTTCATTTTCAACTAGCGCAAATGTCTTTTCAGTGATATACGGTTTTAGAATGATGTGGTTTGCTTCTTCAATATTCATTTGTTAGTCACCATGATTTCAAGATGTGGAGATTTTATTTTTGAAATCTCTTCAATTGCACCTTTGGAAAATACTGTTAATCTTACAGGTGTTGCACCAGGAGCCAAGTCAAGCACACTAAGACTTTTTGCAGATACTACATCAACACCCAAAAGTGAGCTTGATGCCTTGGAGAGATTCTTTGAGTCCTTTACTACAAACAAGACACTCTTGCCTACTTTGGTTTTTCTACCTCTTAGCAGAGGCTTTCCTGAACGACCTTTCAGTCTGCTTCGTAGTCTATCCACGTCTTGGGACAGATTTAATGCATCTAAAACTTTGACTAGATCTTTTGATTTTACTACGGATTCAATTTGGTCAGATACAACAACTGGGAATGATTCAATCTTGTCTACTTTGTGTCCTCTAAGTTTTACCAATGTAGCAGAGGTTGTTGCTGCCAATGCGGAACAAAGAGCAAGACGGTTTTCTTTTTTGTTCAGCATTTTGTGTATGATTCTCTCAGATGTAGGAGGATGTGCCTGTCTTCCTTTTCGTGTCATTGCAACTCCACCAGCTTGGCCTTGTCTTCCACCTCCACCGCCTGCCATTCTTGCAACTCTTGCTTGGTGGTGACCTGTTGGAGGGCTGTTAGATTCTGCAACTACATCCATGCCTGCATTTGGATATCTTCCCTGTCTTTGGAAAGAGTGAGATTCTAAATGTACATACGCCTTGTGAATTAGTTCATTTCTAACAGGAGTAGAAAATACAAGTGGCAATTCTAATTCGCCATCTTTAGAACCTGTTGTTGTAAAGACTGGAACTTTCATATCATAATCTCCAAGATCTTGGGTTGTGTGACCTTTGTCAATTTTGGTCTGACTGGTGCACGAAGTTTTACTAGTCTACGATAAGTACCTGGAATTGAACCGCGTATTACAACATAGTCGCCTTCAACTAGACCAAAGTGTTTGTAACCACCAGGTGGATTAATTTTTAATTCATCATTTTGAGTATTGCTTACTATCATAATTCTGCTGTTGTATTGTGTTCTTTGGTGGAATCCTCTTTGACCTGCTCTTGGAACAGAGTACATGATTGTTGCAGGACTGATTGGACCTAGTGTACCAAGTGCTCTAACACTTTTTCTTGATTTGTGTTGTTTCTTCTTGACACCCCATCTTGTGATTGGGCCTTCGATACCTTTTCCTTTTGTAATTGCAGCAACATCAACCTCGACTCCTTTTTGGAAGACTTGATCTATCTTTACTTCTTTTCCTAAAAGATCTTTTAAGAATGCAAATTGTTTTGTGATGTCTCCACCTTTTACTGCAACTTCAAAAACATATGGTTTCTTTTGTTCAAGTCCTGCTTTGCGTGGAAGAACAGCTGCAATTGCATAAAGCTCATCAATTTGAACAAGTAATTTTTCTGCCTTTTCAATTCCTTTCTCATCAGGTTTTGTTTTGAAGAGTCTTGAAAGCTCTTTTGGTAAATCTTTAGCATAAACATCAAAAGTAGAATCTATTCCATACCTGTCCTTAGAATAACCCCTTATTCCAATTATCGACATTGGAGGAGTAACTACTACGGTACCAAGTCCAACAAGCTGTTTTCCAAAGTTGGGTGTCTTTTCACGATCATCAATACTTGCTATGCGCATGCAAGCAGCCTTGAAACCAGCATAACCGAGAAGTTTTGGTTGCTCTGCTTTTACATCAGGCCATGTTCTGATTCGGGCTTCCATGCTCTTCGCTCTACCCCTTGGCAAATATGCAAGGCTTCCCCTCCTAGGTTGACTATGTTTCCTATGACCCATTGTTAAGCAAATTTGTCGAAAAGCCCATTATAAGTCTATAATTAGAGAATACCAAGTTTTATTTTGAAAAATTAGATCCTAATGCAGAAAATGCATTATGCCATTTACCATCAGCATGCCACCAATTATCACCCCTACAGCACCTGCGATAATGCCAAAAAGTAAAAACTTCTTTTTATCAAGCGTTTTCTTATCCAATGTTTCTTGCCATCAGATTCCCGTATTAAAACTAGTTACGGGTAAGAGTATTGAGTACTGCAAGTGTTCCAAGGATTGCTTCTTCAAGTCTAACAGTTTCTGTTGCCTGATCTGAAAAAAAGTTCAGCACCTGAGATCGTGGAATGTTTCCAATGTTTTTTCCCAAGATCTCATGGACTCCTTTTTTAGGAGCGCCAAAAACAAGCAAGACAGGTTCACGCGAGATCTCATCAAAGTATTTTTGCGTCTTGTGAATTGGTTTGCCCCTTCGTGATGTAAGTATGATAGCAGATCCCCATGTGGTAAGAAACGTGTTAAGGTTTGAGACTTCTTTCACATCATATCCCCAATATTGTGAGATCTCTTCTTTTTCGATCTGCTTTACGGATAGAGTTGGATAGCCCTCCTTGAATTTGACTATGATCCTTTTTCCGTCATCGTCTTTGCTGTAAAATGGAATCAGTTGCTCAAAGCCGACATTTACAAATTTTTTTCCTTTGTATTGCACCACAACTCCGTCTCTTACATCTCCTGCCCTGATCTTTTTTGGATCGGATGTTTGCACATGTGATGGTATCTTGAGCGGGCTCAGACTTCCTGCAAACTGGAACTCGTCACTTATTGGATAAAGTATCTTGCGTAGATATTGCGGCGTTTCAAGATAACGAAGAAGATTTCTAAGCAATGATCTGTCCCGGTCTGAACCGCTTGACTCTTTGTAGATGTAAATTGTATTTACATGAAATATTGAACAAGCTCTTGCAATCTGAGATATCTTCATTGCCTTGTCAAGCGGAGTAGGTTCTTCAGAAAGTGATGAATCCGGAATGGCTATTGAAATTTTCAATGTCTGTCCTAGATTATTGTGCTATAAAATATTAGATGCTACTTTGGTCTCTTGGCAATGTTTTCTTTTGCCTTGACAGCATAATGCTCAATGTCTTTCTCATTTGTTCTAGTCAATTGTTTTGTTGCAAGTGGGATTTGTGCCATCTTGATGTGCTTTACACCTTCTTTTTCTTCGCTGACTAGATAGATAGACTCAATTGCCATGGCTGCTGCATCCTCAACTGTCATATCCTTTTTGTAATTCTTTTCTAGAAATTCTGTAACTTGATCTGCGCCTGCACCAATTGCCACTGCATCATATGAGATGTATGTCCCACTTGGATCAGTCAGGTATATGGTACTGCCACTCTTGTCAATTCCTGCAATGATAAGTGCAACACCAAATGGTCTTACACCTGCATATTGAGTATATTGCTGGGCTTGATCTGCCAAGTGTTTTGCAACTGCCTCTACCTCAATTGGCTCGTCGTATATCATTCGGTTACTTTGTGAAAAGAATCTTGCATTGTCTACTTGAGATCTTGCATCTGGAATGTATCCTGCTGCTGCTACTCCAATGTGATCATCCACTTGAAATATTTTTTGTGTAATATCAGAATTTTGTAGTTTTCGTGGCTTTTCTTCCACTGCAAGTATGATGCCATCCTTGCTTTTGACGCCTATTGCAAGAGTACCTCTTCGTACTGTCTCTATAGCATATTCAACTTGGTAAAGTCTACCATCAGGAGAAAAGACTGTAATTGCTCTATCATAACCTGCAGCTGCTGGTAGCATTTCAAAATTCATCCTTTGAAGGTTTAATTTAAGTTTATACAACTTGAGATCATGCGTTTTGAGATCTCATTTCATGGTCACAAAAATGTAAGATCACTTCATCCAAAATCAATCGAGATTACAACAGACTCTGAACTTACAGTAAACGGAGATTGCATAGTTGGTGTCAGAGCTTCATGTGGTTGTCTCGGAATTCCAGATGAAATGAAAACATTGTTGCAAAAACCTCAATCAGAGATTACTTGCACAATACTGGTCGGGGACTTTTCATACAAGATAACTGGCAGAGGTAGCGAGAAACTCACCATGAAAAACCCACACGATATTGTAATTAGGAAAAGCAATTTCACATGCCCGAGAACTTTGTCAATTGGATGCGATATTGCATCAGATTCAATTCCTCGTCAGATAGTAAAGGCATTACAGAATCCAGAGACCAAAGGAATTTTTAGAATCGAAGTAAAATGAGGAAATTTATTTTTGTACAAGCAACTGGCCGTTGTTTTCAAACACCTTGGCCATTGCCCTGTTAACAATTTCCATCATAATGTGCTCTTCATAATTTGATTCTGGTGAAGCGTTCTTTGAGCTCTTTTTCTTTATTTTGTGTCCCGCGTTTTCGACAATATTTTTTATCACTTTTTCCAGCTTGACCGAAGTATCTGCAATTGTCTTTGAAAATTCGGATTCAAAGTTTGCCGGAAGTTTTGTTCCCATGACTCTAACAGATGTTCCATAATATTTCATGACAGCCCCTCGAACTTCTTCCATTTTTACAATTTCAATCAGCCCGGCATTTTTTAGAACATCGATGTGATGTCTTATTGTCGTGGTTGCTTTTTTGTATCCTATTTTATTTAGTTCTTCAACAATTTGTTCTGTGGCAAGTTGCTTGTGATACAGGATTTGTAGAATCTTTATTCTTGCAACATCATCAAGGGCTTTTGCTTGATCTGCATTTGTGCTAAGTATTTTGCTTATTTTGAGTTCCTTTTGTAGTAGTGTAGACATTTTCAGAGTTTACTTTTCTAGTTTTCCTAAAAGATCAAGAGATCACATTTTTTTGTCCATTACGTAATTTTTTTTTATGCTCCAAGTTTGGTTAACCCACAGCAACATTTCTAGTCATGATACCATATACGATATTACATATTGAGCGGAATCATAATGCTGGTACCAAATCAATAACAGTTGTATCAACATCATACCATTACTAGTATCATCGTACCGGTACAAAAAATGCCAAAAATTTTAAAAAAATAAAAAAATGGAAAAAACCTGACGACCTTGGAGGTCAAATGGGCAGCAGGGTGCAAGAAATACAGAAGGCCCAAATTAGAAATTCGAGTTAAAACTTGATTCCAGTTATCTTTTCGTATGCAGTGATGTATCTTGACGACAGTTCATTACACAAATCATCAGACAATTGTGGCGCAACAGGTTCTTTTCCTGCGTTTCTGTCATCTTCAAACTTTTTTTGGTATCCGTTTGCTGCAAGCCAGTCACGCAACAGTTGTTTATCAAAGCTTTCCTGAATCTTTCCAACTTGGTAAGACTCTTTTGGCCATAGACGATATTCATCAGGCCCAATAGAATCACCAAGAACAATATCGTTTCCTATCTTGCCAAACTCTAGCTTCAAGTCAGCCAATACAAATCCCGCATTATCTGCAGCCTGAAACATCTGGCGATAAATCTCAAGAGACGCATTTTCCAGCCATTCGTACTCCGTTTTGGTTACAAGATTTCTGTCAATTGCATCTTGTTTTGATATTGGAACATCATGTGTCTCAGATTTTGTCGTAGGATCAAAGATTGGCGTTGGCAGCTTTGCCGCTAGTTGTGGAATCAAGCCATCTGGCAACTTGACCTGACCATCTTTCCATCTTTGGACCAGGCTTCCATAGAAATATCCCCTTACCACACATTCAATTGGAATCATTTGCATCTTTTTTACCACAATTTTGTCCTTGCCCTCGGTTCGTACATAATGATTTTTGATTGGCAGTTTTTTGAACCAAAACTCAGCAAACCTGCATAACACCTCCCCTTTTTTTGGAATGGGAGTTGGAAATTTTACATCAAATGCTGATACCCTATCTGAAAAATGAAAAAGAATGTTTCCGTCTGGAAGTTCGTAAATGTCTTTTACCTTGCCTGAGCGTAAAAACTTCAAACAGGCGGTCATTGAACAGGCTTGGATTTAAACTGATATACCAAGCAACGTTTTAGGCCCGAAACTGGGTTTTTACTTATTTTGTGTTACTACCTTGATTTCTCAGGGTTAATAGATACGGTATTCACAACATATCATGCCTAAAGCCCTGACAAACTATGAAGAATCAGTCAGGGCATCTGAGACACGAAAATGATTCAAATGCAGCAGCATTGGAACTTGCACAACTTTTGAAAGGTAATATGCACATGTGAACCCGATTCCAATGAATCCAACAGCTGATGATTTTCTTGTCCCATTAGGAAGAGAATACTTGCATTTCAGCAAATATTTTGTGATGGGGTGTTAACTGTACTGCAAGGGTTGAGAAAGGGTCAGAGATCTCATCTGCTTGCGAACAACTCCGTACAGATATGATTCAAAAACAATCTGATTTTAATTCTACATGCATGTTCAAACCATTTTGAATTATAGATAAAACAATCGTCTCCAAATTAGGAGACGATTATACCTTCGTATGGAATGTTTTGCCCAAAGAAGTTATTAGATTGTACGGTATTCCAATACCCAAATATCAAAATCGATACGGCATATTGGCCAGTCTTGCTTATTGACTGTGGATCAGCTGTTCCAACATTCTTTGATCCAAAGTAAAGTGTACCAGTGGAATTAGGTCCAATGGTTTGACCATTTATGAGATATCCATGCATTGGTGCATAATCATTCTTAATAACGTAGAATTGTGTTGCGGCATTGCTTCCTGGTGATGAACCAAAAAGAACCAAAGTAGTGTTTCCATTGATTACAAATGATCTAGTTGGATCGTTATTAGTAACGTCCATCCTCCAAACATCTGTGTTACCACAACCCGATCCACAAGGTATTGCCCAGTTAGTATTCCAATTGGTTCCACCATTCTGGGCCCATTTTAATGAAGTATAATTAATAGATATAATGCCCCATGTTGTAGACCAATTACTTGAAGTCGCAGTTATGGCATTTATAGTGGCAGTAGTTGAAGCCATATTACCTGGAAATCCATTTGTAAGGGATGCAGAATACGTACAAAATTTACCATCGGATCCTGTGACTTTTAGATCCCATTTGAAGACTGCAGTACTGCCAGGTGCCAAAGTGCTAACACTTGGTGGGATGGGAGTCGCACTTAGATTACATGCGGCAGTTGACGCTGTCTTAGTAACAGTGGGAACAAGATTGGCCAATGTCCCTGTCTGATTATTGGTCACCACCATGACTAGCTCAGTTGTAAAATCGCTAGCAATTGTAGATGGGAAGGCGTAAAATTGGATGTTTAATGGAGCAGTGCCAACGGAATTTACAGAAAATTGTTGAGTATTACCCCTACTGGTTACAAGTTGCATGGAATACGTATCTTGTGATGATGCAGTAGGGAAGGCACTACCTTGCCCAATATTTTTCAAAATTCCGTTTGGTGCAACGGATTGACCTACATTATATTTTGCAGGTGATGTCGAAATGGTGGTATCTTGAATCCATATTCTTGTAATATTGATTGGAATTTGACCGGTATTTTGAACGGTGATATTGAATTTATTATTATTTGCAATAGACACACTAGAGATTTTAAATTGCTCACGTTGAGCATCGACTCTTTGTTGATTTGTCACAATAAATGATTGACTATAGTTATCTAACAGATGCATGCTATATGTGATATATCCAATAGTTGTAGTAATTGCAATTATAGAAAAAACAGTACCAACAATTGTACTGAGTGCTCTTCTATTGGAGGCTATGGCGGCATCACTTGAGTAGTGAAAATCGTACCACGTGCAGTCGTAATTGTAATTTGGATTGGATTACCACTCTGCCAGTTATACATTATTTTAGCACTATTTTGTTTCTGAGGCATGATACCAGAATGAGTAAATGGTATATCAGTAGTAGTTGTAGAATTTTTTAGACTGATATTGGTAACGTTAACACCTATTGTTCCAATATTTGTAGTAGTCACATTAAGAAACTTGGGGTTACTTCCAAACCAAACATTCTCAATAGATAGATTTTCGCTGAGTTTATTGACGTTCGTAGAAAAGGTGTTGGATAATGCTGTCTCGTATGAAGAGAGGCTTGAGTTTGACCAAGTAACCATTCCAGTTCCAATCATGGTAGTAGCTGTAAGCAAGATTGCACTTGCAATAATACTACTCAATGCTTTCCGAGTCTTCATATTATCATCATATTGACAAGATATCATTATTCTAGAGTAGCATGTAATTTATCAAAAAGACACATTTCCACAATTGGAAATAGCATAATAAACATAGAAAACAGACACAAATGTAATGCAAAAATGCACTATACGGTACATTCCGGCCCGATTCAAACTAAAGACTCAAGGATAGCCATATTTGAGATGGCGTTCAGGAATTAACACTTAAAATTAATTAATTTTTCTTGCCAGGAAGTGCAGGTAACGTAGTAGTTGAAAGAACGTTTGGTACGATACGGATTTTTTTTGTAATTATCTTATCAAGTTCGGATCTTGTAGGGGCCTGAACTTTGACAAATATATCAAACTGACCAAATGTTCCTGTTGCTTCTTTTACGCCATCAATTTTGAGAATATCATTCATGACATCCATTTCATGACCCATCTTGCTTTTTACTAAGACAAATGAGAGTTCCATATCATTCACCCTTGATTTCTGCCCTTGTTTTAAACATAGGCTTTATTCCCAGCGTAGTATAGTCTCCACTTGAACAAGTAAAGCACATAGAATCAGCATCCATTCCTACTGCAGCTGCCAAGTTCTTTGCATCGTTGTAGCCAAGAAAGTCAGCCCCAATGAGCTGTCTTACTTTTTCTGTAATCTCATCTTCTGTGTATTTCTTGCCGTCTCCCACGTATGTCACAAGTTCGTCTTGTGATGGAAAGTCTATTCCAGCATAGCACGGGAATTGAATTTGTGGAAATGTAATCACCATGCTTATCTTTCTTGCACCTGCCCTTCGCAGGGCTTTGATGATTGCCTTTGAGCTTGTACCTCTGACAAGACTGTCATCGACTACAACTACATGTTTCCCCGAAATGACTTGGGTGATTGGAATAATCCAGCGGTTTATCTCTACCCTGTCTGCTTGGTGCGGTTCGATAAAACTGCGCAGTGGACCTTTTCTACTATATCTGTCCTTGAGCAGTCCTTCCTCAAATGGTACGCCAAGCTCTTGTGCATAGCCTAATGCAGCAGGTCTTGCAGAATCAGGAACTGGAATAACAATGTCTGCATCTTTTATTGCAAACTTGCGGGCAAGAAATTGTCCAATTTTTTTTCTTGCCAAGTAAATGTTAGAGCCCTCCATCACACTTGATGGGTGTGCAAAATACGTAAATTCAAACGAACAGTGAGCTGGTCTTTTTTCTTCTGAAAACATTTCAGACTCTAATCCAGCATTACTAATCTTGAGCAGTTCTCCGGGCTTTACATCCCGGACAAGCTGTGCCCCTACTGCGGAAAGTGCTGCAGACTCTGAAGCAACGATATAGGTATTGTTATCTTTTCTATATCCCAGAACCATCGGTCTAAACCCCTTTGGATCACGTGCAGCATAGACTGCATTATCATCAGACACAAATGTAAAACAGAACGAGCCAACCATTTCATTTTTTAAAATAGAGAGTGCATTTCCAAGCTTGCCATTCTCGGCCATTAACGTAACAAGCCTCTGTGCTGCAATCAATGTATCACTGACATTTTGAGGAGTAAAAGTACACCCACCAACCATTCCCGTTAGCTCTTCTACGTTTGAAATTGTACCATTATGGGCAATACACAGATCCTTTACCTTTAGCGGTTGGGCATTTTCGAGGTTACTTTTTCCCATTGTAGAATATCGCACATGACCAATTGCGGCAGGAGATTCGTACTCACGTGTAACCTTGTCAAACTCGGAGACCGCTGAAGATACAAGCCCTAGTTGCTTGTATGGTTGTTTTTTTGGTATGGCAACACCCCATGCCTCCTGGCCCCTGTGCTGAAGTGCACGTAGTGCATCAATAACCATCGGGATGACATTTGCTCCATCCAGGCTAAAGATTCCAACTACACCACAGTTTTCCTTAACCATGAGTTACAAGTGCCCCCAACGAGTTTAACCATTTTTCTTGTGCTTTATCAACCCTTACCCTAACTACAGCACTCGATTTTTCTTGGAATACAATGTCTTTGCCTGAAAATATGCCAACACGTGCATGTATGATTCCACTTTGTTTTAAAATAGACATTGTCTTTTTTTCATCCTCAGGCTTTATCACAAGCAAGAATCTGGAATGTGATTCTGAGAATATTAGTTCATCATGATGTAATTTTTCTGAAGGAATTTTTTCAAGTGAAACTGTACATCCAATGTTATTTGTGATGCACAGTTTTGATATTGCAACTGCAAGACCGCCCTTTGAGCAATCATGTGCAACTTTGACCATATCCTTCTCGATGAGATCCAATACTGCATCTTGTGTTTTCTTGGATGATTTCATGTCAACTGCAGGACATTTGCCACCAACCAAATCATGGATGTATTCATAATATTCAGATCCGCCAAGCTCGTCTTTTGTAGTTCCAAGCATGACAAGCAGGTCGCCATCTTCAATTTTTTGCGGAATCAGCGGTTTTCTCTCAATTAGGCCCAACACTCCAATAAGTGGAGTTGGCTTGATTGGCCCCTTATCAGTTTCATTGTATAGGCTGACTTTGCCTCCAACGCAAGGAATTTCAAAATACTTTGCATAGTCAGTGATTGCCTGGACTGACTCTTTGAATGTCCAAAATATTTCAGGGTCCTCAGGATTTCCAAACTGGAGGTGGTCAACCATCCCTATGGGTTTTGCTCCTGTGCAGACAACATTTCTGCAGGCCTCATCAAAGCATCCTATTACGCCATCTCGCGGATTTATGTAACAATGTTTAGAGTTTCCATCAATTTTTGCAGCCAGAAACTTGCCATTGTCCAGTCGCAATACAGAGCCATCACTGCCAGGTTTTACAACTGTTCGTATTCCGACCTCATGGTCATATTGTGTATAGACCCACTGTTTGCTTGCAATGTTTGGGTTTGACAGCATCCTCAAGAGTGTCTGGGACAAGTTTTTTGGAGTTTTTGGTTTTTTTATTTTTTCAATATTGTGGAGGTACTTGGGTTTAGATGATGGTCTATCAAGTAGTGGCGCATTTGCAACTATCGGACTAGGAAGTTTTGCAATAGTATTTTTGTCCAATTTTACTTCCATCAGGTTGTCATTTTTTACTTTACCAATTACAGAATATGGAACTCTGAACTTTTCACAGATTTTTTTTAGTGTACCAAGTTTTTTCAGATCAGTTACGACAAGCATTCTTTCCTGAGATTCAGATACCATTAGTTCAGATGGCGACATGTTTTGTTCCCTCTTGTGCACAAGTGACAGGTCAAGTTCAATGCCCACACCAAGTGCATCAGCAGTCTCAGATATGGCACATGACAACCCTCCACCTCCTAGATCCTTCATTGCCTTGATGCATTTTTGATTTCTAGCCTCTAGTATTACCTCAATTACCAGTTTCTCAATAAACGGGTCAGGAATCTGGACTGCAGAGCGATTTTCTGCTTCAAGTTTGTCAGATGCAAATTGCGAGCCACCAATTCCATCTCGTCCTGTGGAACCACCTATTAGAACAACATAATCACCTTTTTCTGCCTTGTTTCTTATCAGATTCTCTTTTTTTCCAAAGCCAATCGATGCAACATCAACTAGCGCATAATTTGTAAAACACTTGTCAAACTCTATCTCTCCACCAATTGTTGGTATGCCAAGACAATTGCCATAGTCTGCAATTCCACGTACTGCATTTTTGAAGAGCCATAGAGCATGTTTGTCTTGTTCAATATTTCCAAAACGCAGCCCATCCAAGATGGCAATGGGTCTTGTTCCCGCAGACAAAATATCCCGGATTACCCCGCCAACACCTGTTGCTGCACCTCCATATGGTTCCACTGCAGATGGATGATTATGACTTTCAATGTGAACTGTAACAACATAGCCATCTCCAACATCGAGCACCCCCGAATCATAGCCTGGACCAGATATCACACGTTTTCCTTCTTTTGGCAAAATCTTGAGGTGTTTTTTTGAGGACTTGTAGGAGCAATGCTCTGACCACTCGGCTGCAACAATTTGTAATTCCAACGGATTTGGTTTTCTGCCTATTTTTTTTTCAAGATATTCAAACTCCTGTGGAGTAAGGCTCATGCGGTTACGCCCAGAGTATTTAGAAGTGATTCAAAAATTAGTGATGCAGGTTTTGAATTGTTGGGATTAATTATCTGCTCAGCAGACCTTTCAGGATGTGGCATCATTCCTACAACGTTTCCTGCCTTGTTGCAGATACCAGCAATATCAAGGGATGCACCATTAACTTCTTCAGCATAAGTAAACACAATTTGATTATTTTTCTTCAATGATGCAAGTGTCTTGTCATCTGCATAGTACCGTCCCTCACCATTTGCTATTGCAATCGGAATTCTTTGGCCCAGTTTGAGTTTATTTGTAAATGGAGTCTTGTTGTTTTTGACAATTATCTCAGTCCACTTGCACATAAAATTTAACGATGTGTTTTTGAGAAGAGCCCCTGGTAAGAGACCAGACTCGACTAGTATTTGAAAACCATTACACACCCCAAGAATAGGCATGCCCCTTTCTGCCATCTTTTTAATATCTTTTATGACAGGGCTATGGGCTGCAATCACTCCTGCCCGCAGTCTGTCTCCATATGAAAAACCGCCTGGCAATACTATGGCGTCTATATTCTTGGGCAACTCATCAGTATGCCACACAAGTTGAGATTCTAGGTGAAAGACATCAGTTAGTACATGATGCATGTCACGATCGCAATTGCTTCCGGGAAAGACTATTACTGCAACCTTCACAGATTACATTACTTTTCAGAGATATTAAATTGAATCGGCAATAATTTTTTAAAACTAAATTAGGATTGCGCCTATTTTATGTAGATATGGTGATCGCATGTTTTACATAGCGATCAAGATGTGGACTAATTTCTGTCCTTATCGTTTTATTATGCTAACTTGTTCTCAAAAAAAGGATGTTAAGGTTAGAAACTCTGCCTCCTGTTACAACCACCCTAGTTGTTGTAAATATTCTGGTTTTTGCATACGGGATACTTGGCAACACCCAGAATTCCATAATTTCTAATTACGGGTTTGTTCCAAACGACTTGTTCAAGGAAGGCAATCTTCTCGATAGTATTTTGAGATTGTTTACGTCAATGTTCATCCATGCAGGCATTGCTCACATTGCATTCAATCTGTTTGCTTTGGCATACATGGGAGGATTTGCTGAGAGATCAATTGGCAAACCAAAATTTATCACACTATACCTATTGGCAGGACTTGGAGGAGCACTATTTCATGGGATCATTGCGTCATACATACTTGGAAACGGATATTCTATACTCATTGGAGCATCAGGGGCAATCTCAGGCATTCTTGGAATTTCAGCAGCGTTAGGAGACATCAGAGGGTACTACTGGCTTGCAATCCAGGTGCTCTATGTATTCATCGGCTCTGTTGCATCACTTTCAATAGCATTTGCAGCCCATGTTGGTGGATTTATCACAGGAATTGTACTGACCAAACTTTTGATCGAGCTAGAGCGCCGCAAGCGAAGTCCATATAGAAACTTACCTTGATGTAATTTTGTAATTTTTTTATTAAATCATAAAATAATCAAAAAATACAATCAAGTTCAGAAAAATAGTTCAAACACATTTTCAGGTGATTTTATTTTTAAGAGTGGAATCGTTTTTATTCCAATATTCGTTGGTACTAGCTATGGGTCTAGTTCGCGATATCATGGTTCGAACTGTAATTACCATAGAACATGACAAGACTGCAAAGGATGTTGCATTGCTTTTTGCAGAAAAAGGAATAAGCTCACTTGTTGTGGTACAGAATGGCAAGCCAATTGGACTTGTGACTGAGAGAGATCTTGCTCGCAAGGTCTCCACAACGGATAGAAAAAGTGCTGAAGTTTTGCTATCAGAGATAATGTCACCAAACTTTAGGTGGGTAGAGCCAATGACACAAATCGAGGACGCTGTTCAAAAGATGCTAAACAAGAATGTGCGAAGGTTATTGGTTCTAGACAACAACAACCTCGTAGGAATCATAACGGAGACTGACCTTGCAAAATACTTGAGAAGCAAGCTGCTCATAGATGGGGCATTAGATGATGTTACAGCCCTCAATAGAAAAGTAATAAAGAGCGGCTAGGCGCCCAGCGTCTCAACTGATACCTTGCTTACAAGAGGATTGAATATTCTAAATTGATTACATATGTCAAGTACTGTTTTTTCTGCAGATTCCTTGTTTTTTGCATCAATTACAAACCTGAGCATCTTGGCTGAGCGGACCTTTTTGATACTTGTCTTTTTATCCTTTAGGATCAAGTCATTCAAGATTGTATCACCCTCTGGGTCTACAATTTCAGGCTTGTTTTCAATTATTACATTGACTTTAAAGGAAGGCATAAAATGCGTTTACGCATAATCAATTTAAGCTTTGAGCAAGTACAAGAAAATGAAACCAGTTTTTGATCCAACCCAGTACAAGATAACCACCAAGGCAAACTGGAATACTGTAGCTTCAGAGTATCATTACAATTGGGCAGACAAAAAAATTGGGCCGTTCAGGTCTACCATAGAGATTGCCAAGTTGGCAAACATCAAACCTGATGATAAGATACTAGATGTTGCATGCGGAACAGGCGTTGTTTCAAAAGAGATTTCACAGTTTCTAGGTCCAAACGGCCTCTTGGTTGGAATTGATCTATCAAGAACAGCACTGAATATAGCAAGAGGATCAATTGCTTTTGAAAATTCCACATTTTTAGAAATGGATGCAGAAAATATTGGATTTAATTTCAAGTTTGATAAAGTTACATGCCAGTACGGGTTGATGTTTTTTCCAGACTCGCAAAAAGTTTTAGAATCAATCAGAAAGATTCTAAATCATAGAGGTATGCTGGTTGTGGCAGTGCATGGACTAGCAGAAGATGTGCCATACTTTAGTACCATAATGAAACCCATCCTAGAGCACATTCCAGACATTAGGCCAGATGGGACGCCTACCGTGCACAGGTTTGGCAATCTCAAAGATTTAGAGTCAGAGATAGCAAAGGCAGGGTTTGTGAATGTCTCAGTTGTAAGACATGACTTTGTCTACAAGCCAGGAACCTTTGAGGAATATTGGGAAGATTACATGCACTCTACTGCCAATTCCATTCGGTCCAAGATAGAAAGTCATGGTAAAGAGACAATGGACAAGATAAAGCAAGATGCACAGAAAAATGCGTCAAGATATGAAAAAGATGGCAATATTGTTTTTCCCTGGACTGTTCTAGTTGCATCAGGTTTTAATCACTAGACTATTTTATTTTTGTAGCATATGATACAAAGTCAGACTCGTACCATATTGTCTCTGCCTCTTTTGCTTTTTCTGTAAATATGTTAAGTGCAATATGAGCAAAGTTTTTTCCCTTTAGAGCGCCGTGCCAGTGCAGCGTATTTTTTGGAATAAAAGCCACATCACCTTCTCCAAGACTTGTCTGTGAGAGTTTTTTTATCTTGACAGTGCCCTTGTTTATGTTGGCTTTTTTGTAGACAACAAGCATTCCTTTCCCTCTTGTCACTACAAGTATTTGTCCGCCTTGATGATAATGTACCTTGGTTTTTGCTCCGTTATTGAAGTTTGCAAGGTATGCTTTTTCTCCCTTGATTTTTAATTTGACTGAAATGTCACTCAACCATGCATCCCCCATAAAGTATCTTTTTTTGCTTTTGACAAGAGATGCATCAGGTCTTAGTTTTTGAGTGTTAATTTTTTGCATTTCAATACAACTCCCTACAGCCCACCAAACTCGTAAGACGACGGAATTGATTGCAGTACGTTTCCAGACACTAACGCAATTTCATCATGTGCAGCTAGTTTTATGTTCTCATAGCTGTCCTTTACCTCAACACCATTTACAAAGACCTTGATGTTCTTATCACCGTGTGTTATATCTTCGAACTTGGGTGAGATGTCTGGTGTATTATCCCAGACCTGAATAAACTGGCCAAGAGTAAAGGTAGTTTGTTGTGGTGATTCTATGTGTATGACACCTGATGTGTTATGGGTGTGCAGCCAATAGAGGCACTCGTTTGGCTTTATTCCAATGCCTGCAGGAATTGTAACTGATTTTGAATCTACAATCAGGTCAAGGTGTGCATGAACATGAAAGATGGTACCCTCTGTTGGGTCGCATTCTACCCCCTGTATAGTTCCAACAGGAGCAGTACTGTCAGAAAAATATACAACAAGTATGATTGCCACTGCAATGGCAGCAGCAATTCCAGTAGCCTTGTATCGTGATGATTTTGAAACATGTTGTTTTTCTTTAGATTTTTCTTGATGTGATTCTTTTTTATGTTGCTCTAGTTTATCGAAATTTTCAAATTTATTTCCACAGATATTACATTTTTTTTCTGTGTCTGCCAACACCAAAATCAGCAGATCAGGATATAAATTTCGTTGGATACCCAAGTGGTAGATCAAGAACAGGATCGGAACGTTTTGCAAGTTTGATAACATTTTAAACCACCTTCCAAAGTCCATAACCTAATGCCAACGTAGCTCAGCCTGGCTAGAGCATCTGACTTGTAATCAGAAGGTCGAGGGTCCAAATCCCTTCGTTGGCTCATTCTACTCAACTCCTAAATACTTGTTTTCCAAGGTACAAATCAATGACTTATCACAACAAGACAATCGCAGCCTTGGCATCAATCTTAATTGTAGCAGTTATAGTAACAACTCCACTTTCTGCGTTTGCTGACAGTGTTCATTCTGCACCCAGGATAAAGTTGAAAGAGGGAACCAGCTCAAACTGGAGTGGATATGCATCAGTTTCCAACATATCTTCGCCTGCCAGTAACTATGTAAAAACAGCACAAGGTAGTTGGACCGTTCCTACACTTACCTGTGGTTCAAGCACAACATATTCTTCTGCATGGGTTGGAATAGATGGATATTCTGACAATTCCGTAGAGCAAATAGGCACAGAACAGGATTGTTCAAACGGAGCACAGCAAAACTATGCTTGGTTTGAAATGTACCCACATCCATCCTTTAAGATCACTGGCATAACAGTGCGTAGTGGAGATGTATTCAACGCAAAGGTTGCATATGTTGGAAATAATAAATTCCAACTGTCAATAACTGATGTAACAACAGGCAAATCATATACCAACACATTCAAAGCAAAAGCCCAACGTTCATCAGCAGAGTGGGTAGTTGAAGCACCATATTCAGGCGGAGTGTTACCACTTGCAAACTTTGGAACAACGAATTTCACCAATGCACAGTTTACTGATTCAACAGGCAATGCAATTGCTATTGATGGTAAAGGCACTGGTACATACGATCAGATTACAATGCATGATCCAAATGGAGGTAACTCGAATCCATCTACATTGACGGACTCTGGTACAACATCCAGCTTTAGTGTGACTTATTCACCCTAAACCTATTTTTTATTTAAAATATAATTTTAATAAAATCAAGCCTTAAACAACATTTGAATCAAATTTTAAAGAAGATTCTACTTTATCAAGAATAAATTTTAGAAATGCATCAAGCGGTTTTTTTATCCAGTGTTTTTTATTCCATTCCAAAATAAGATCATTGTAGAACTTCCATTCAGCTTCGTCTTTTTTGATGTGAGTTGACATCATTGCATCAAATTCTTTTGTATCCCAGTCAACAGGACACATTTTACTATCCATCTGAATCAATTTACCATCCAATATCTGAAATGGATATGATTTGCACACTCCAGGTTTGAATTCATTCACGGTACACCTAAAGACATCTTTTGATTCTACAAGAAACATACATGCACCATTTTTTTGTTTCAAGGCAAGGTCTACCAGACCTTCTTTTACCTTTATCCCAAGATCAAAATCCTTTGCCCCATAGATCTCAAGGAAACTCTGTGGTTCCATTCCAAGCCCTGTCACAAGTCTGTAAATATCGTGCGCGTTAACAAATATTGTATATTCTTTGCAGCAGTTCGTATGACATGAAATGCACGGATATTCTTTAGTGTCTTTGCCATCAGAATTGCTCAAGTGTCATTTTTCTTTTCTAGGGTTTTATTCGTATAGATTTGTGTTGTTTTATGACATCAAGTGCAAATTGCAATATATCACAGCATTATGATCATAGTATGCGCAAAATTATGTATTTGATATCAGCTGCCGTTGCAGTCTTTGTGATTGCAATTGTCGGAGACATTGAATTTTACTATATGACTGGACAAGGTGAGAAATCTGCCATTGTAAAATCTGCTTCACAGTATAACGTACAGAATCTAAATCTTGTAAATGACTGTATGCAGTTTCAGAGCCTTGACAGCCTTACAAGCTGCAAGGCATCAATTTCCAACCTAAAGCAAGAGTGTCAAAGACCAGATTATCCTGATGCAGAAATTTGCAAAGACCCAAGAATTGACCAGTTTCTAAATACGGTAGACTTCAAAATAGTCTCTGCCCAGAATCAAATTAATGAAGTGTCATCTGATCTGAACAGTTCAATTTCTCACTTGGTCAACCTATGCTCCCAATCAGATATTTCTTCATGTCAGTCAACCATGATGGAATTAAAACAAGAATGTTCTACCAAAAAATTAGATGAGATCCAGGCGTGTGCAGACCCAAGAATTGATAAAATAATTTCAAAAAACATCAATTATAGTGCCATCAATTCAGATTATTTCCAAGACCAGGTTTTGTCATTTATTGACACATGTTCCAAGGCAGGCGGAAATGATTCTATTACTACATGTGCTACCACTGCAAGACAGGTGATGAGCCTGTGCCACTCTAGTCCCGTCTCTGCGTGCAGTGATGACAGGTTGCAACAGATAGCAAACATGGGCCTAAATTCTGTCATAATATCAAAGATAGACGAACTAAACAGTAGACTCCAGACTATCCTAGACAAGTGTTATAGTAAAATGTTAAATCAAACAGAGTGTCTTGACTCGCAAAATATCATCAATGACTCTTGCAATAGTAACCTCAAGCCATATTTTCCAGTATGCTATGACCCAAGAATCCAGAACTGGGTAAAACAGAATATCACTGAGAAATAGACAAAAAGTTAAGTAACGTAAACAAGAAGAAAGCAGAGTGGAAAAGGGATTTGTTCTAATCAACTGCGAACTAGGGGCAGAGGATTACATAATTGAAGAGCTCAAGACCATACCACAGGTAAAAAATGCCCATGTCACATTTGGAGCCTATGATGTGATAGCAGAGATACAGGCAAAAAATTCTCAGGAGTTTGACACCATATTGTCTCAAAAAATCCGCTCGCTGTCACAGGTAATGAGTACCATGACCCTCAAGGCCACAACTTGAAACATTTTTCGCAATTTTACCCAAGAGTATGATAATTATACTAGTAGACCAGAGTGTTACTAGTTGGACAAGATTGAATACGAAGGCACTGTTTGGGCAATAAACCATGGCCTGCCTCAACCATTACTTGATCACTGCATAAAGAAGCTAGTTGATCATGGAGTAAAAAAAGAAGACATTACGATTACAGATGCCCCATCTGATGTAAAGGTTGGAACTGTTGTAGTGGATGTATATCCATACCACATTGAGGTTGGGCGAGTAAGGACTACAAGAAATGATTCCTACATAAGCGGCAGCATAATGATAATAGAGCTAAAGGCAGATTCAGAAGGAAAATACATAGACTAGACTTTACATAAAACGGTCATCTCATGTTTCAATTCATTATCACACATCAGAATTCAAACGCATAAGTAGCCAAACAGGTTCTATTTACCAATAATTGAAACTAGAAAAAAAGGATGTCTTGTTTGTAATTGGAGTCTCGGCTGTCTATTGTTCTCTAGCTGCAGGTTTCTCACTTGTCAGTACAATACTCCCTGACAAGATGGTTTTGACAAATCCAATAGAATACGGCAGCCTAAGCTTGAAAGAAATTACAGGACACTTTGCATGGGGTGTCGTTGCTGCCATAGTGACACTCAGGGTCAGATACATACTGCTTGGAGGATTTCTTGCAGTTCTGATAGACTCGGATCACCTGATTGGCCTGTTGCACGTTGAAGGCATACCAAGAATGGGTCACTCTATCACATTTGCAATCGTTGCAGTGGTTGTTCTAATGCTAGTGTTTCATAAAAATGACTATCGCCTTGGCGCAATAGTTGGAACAAGCATACTTACCCACGTATCATATGACATATTTTCAACAGAATATGGATTTCCAATCTTTACACCATTTGTAAATAAAATAATTCAATTCCCAAGAGAAGACTGGGTATTATTTGAGATTGTAGCAATTGCCATAATCGGAATTGTTAGTTTTGTTGTCACACGAAAAGAATCTATTGAAAAAAGTGTGCCTACACAATAAAAATTCAAATAGATTTTACAGGTCAATTTTCAAATAGATTTATTTCAGATCAAACTCTGGCTTTGTTGTGAGACGAAAAAAGGCTCCAGGCAAAAGCCATGTCATGCCAATAGCAATTGGCTCCGGCATTACAATAGTAGCCATCGTAATACTTGTCAACTATTATCTTGACCAGACAAGTCTGTCAGGCCAGCAGTTTGGCGACCAATTAGCACAGATCCAATCTGATCTGAAAAACGAGACCAAGAGTTTTGATGAACAGCTCACCCTGTACAAGAACGGTCAGATTTCAAAAGACCAGATGCTAAAGATAACTGATGAGCACATACTGGCAGTCAAAAAAATACTTCCAAGGTATGAGGACCTAAAAGCCCCAGAGTCATTCAAACCATCTTTGCAGTTATTCAAACTATCAACTGAGACACAGATTGAAAGCGACCAGACCCTAAGAGAATGGGTGGTGACCGGAAACAATGCAACAAGTGCCAAGTCTGACCAGTTGTTGCAGCAATCATTCCAGTATGAAATGAGCGCTCTCCAGTCCTATGAGAGTGCAAAATCTAGCGGCTCACAGTAGACCTTTTTGATGTGCAAAATCCAAGATGCTTCCAAGATTGCCAAGAATCTCTTTTTTCTCAAGCGGAACAGGAGATGGGAAAATTATCCCTAGTGTAATACTTAGCATGTCATGATCTGTATGAGATATCAATATTTTATGATGTGCAATCTCTTTTTCAGTAAGCAGGTTTTTCCAGGCAAGAATTCTGTTGTGGACCTCGCGGAGTTGCTGTTCGATATAATCAAGACTCATCTCCTTGCCGTCTTCGAATATGCCAAATTTGACAAGAGGTAGCATCATGTAACCACCTTTTATCGGATCATGCTTTTTTAGCATCTCTTGTATGACTTGGTGTGCCTTGTCCTCTGGCTGGATATCACCATATTCTGGGGCAAAATAGCCAGCAAGTGTCTTGCGCTCATCGTAGATCTTGAAATATTCGTCTTCTTGGTCGATTGTCCACATGATACTATGCTGTAATTTTTTCTGCTACCTGATTTATCTTGAGTGTTGCAAGACACTTGCCACAAAAATACTCTTTTCCAGTGTTAAATATAGTAGGATTCTTACACTTGGGGCATTCCTTGTTTACTCGATTTACTTCAATTGGCATGATGGACCTCTTGGGCCAACTCTTCAAAAATGCAGGTGGTCAAATTTAGTTTGCAACTACTCTAATTACAACAGATCTAAGACAGGAAATTACAAAAATTAAACATTATAAACAATGCAGAGAAAATCTAGTTTGTGATTCCCAGTACAACAAAGAAATTCATCGACAGTCTAATTGATTACTACATCAGCGAGGCCGCATCATACAAGCAGCTTGCAAAGGCATACTCTGATGAGATCGAAGATGTAGATGCAAACGCATTTGGAATCATAGTTGGCTGTATTTATTCAGGTTTTCTTCAGGCATATCAGAACCAAAAACAAAAGCCAGTGCTTGAAGACACACAAGAGTTTACCCAGATGATCAAAATCAGAGCAGCCCAGATTAAGCGCGGTATACTTGATGCCAAGGTCTAATATTTTGAAAAAGGCAATTCTAATCATTTCCCTGACAGTGTTTTTAGGTTTCACAGTCTTGCCAAGTCCTGCTTTTGCAACAGGTTATTTTCTACAGATGCCAATTAGGGTCCAGCACAGCCCAACAATTTGTGCCATTGAGCCACAGGCAAATCCAAAATTTCCAACGGTTGGAAAACAGTTGCTCGATGAAACGGAATATGCAGTAATTGACTGGAAGACGAAGCTAAATGAAGGCTTGGGAAGGCATCCAGTTTGGAACATAAATCTAGTAAAGGTTTCAATTTCAGAAAAAAACAGTTTTGATTATTCAAAATGCGACATAACCATAAACTACTTTCCAGAGCCCCAAAAAGGTCCCAATGGGTTTATTGCAACAGGTGTGACAATTCCAAATTTTGAGACTGGCAAGACCAACATCGAAATTTACTATTCAGATATTCAGCCAAACTGGGTCAAAAAAGAGTGGGTCCAAAACAACCAAGTCTACTACACCTATGTTGACATGCCATACTATACTGGTCTCGTAGCAACAAGTACACAACTAGATTCCACAATTAGACATGAGATTGGTCATTCATTTGGACTAGGCCACTATATTGTGCCATATGACAGACTGCACAATATCATCAACGGACTAGAAGACATGCCGTCAATCATGATTGATACTGTAACAGTTCTTGGTGTAAAACATTATGATATAACACCACTTGATGTTTCCCAAATCAAATCCACATATGGTGATGGAGGGTTTGACAATCAAGCAGAATCAAAACATCAACAGACTCATCAACTGAATACGGACAAGAAATTATACCATCCAAATGAGAACATACTATTAGACATAGACACTAGAACATTTACAGAAAAATCATTTGCAGAGATTCTAGTGATTGACTCCAACAATACCATGATAGAAAATTTTGGGGTCTCTAAATTAAATTCGACAATATTGTTAAGTGACAAGTATCAGAAAAATGGAACGTATATTGCAGAACTTATCAACCCCATTACAGGAGATTTTGATTTTACAAGTTTTACCATGGAAATCCCAAGTTCCCAGTCAAAGAACATAAATCAAAAAACCAGTACAACATTACAGATTCCGTCATGGGTGAAAAACAATGCAAAATGGTGGTCACAGGGTCTAATCTCAGATGATGAGTTTACTAGCGGGCTCCAGTTTTTAGTAAATCAAGGCATAGTAAAAATCCCGTCCAGTCAATCAAATAGTGCCCATGCAGGCAAGATTCCAGATTGGATCAAAACAGATGCATGGTTGTGGGCAGCAGGAGAGATGTCAGACAGAGAGTTTGTCAGCGGACTCCAATATTTGACAGATAATGGAATCAACCAGGTCCCAAAGTAGAAAAACAAGACACAATGAGTACAAGGTTTGTGAAAAGTTAAATTGAAACATTTTCAACCATACTTGATGTCAGAAATAATTCATTATCAGATTCAGCAGCTAGTTGATAATGGTCAGACAGTCCAGTTGACACTGACAGAGGATGTCCAGACAGAACCAGTCTCACAAAAGCAGCTCATGCTCGATGCAATAAACAAGAAACTAGACCCAGAACTACGAGACCAGATTGCACCGTTTATCGAGGCAATACTTCAGGCCCAGCCAACGATTGCAATCAAGAGTTATGCCCAGACATCAATTACAATTACAATGCCAAAGCGAAGATATGAGAGAATGGGCAACCCAGCAGTAGGCCAGAGACTAGAGATAAACATAAAAAAGATCTAGACCAGTTTTTCGATTTCCGGTACAGTTTCAAGAGGCAGTGAGCACGTAAAATTTCTGCAAACATAGACCTTGGTCTTTGTAGCATCATATTCCTTGCCCGCAAAAAACTGAAGGCCTTTTAGATCTTCGAGTTCTTCTTTTCTTGAAATCATGACAAGAATTGCTTCTGGGATAAATTTTTTCAAGAGATAGTTTTTCACGGCAGCACTTATTGGATTGATCATTGTAATCTCCACGGGCTTTTGCAAGTAGACATATACCGTATTTAGCAACTGCCCAAACCCAAATGGATTTTCTGCAGCCATCATTGCAAGTGACTCCATCACTTTGATTGAGACATCAAGATATTTTTTTTCTTGTGTGAGATGATACAATCTAAGCATTACCCCTGCTGCAACCGAGTTTCCAGATGGTAGAGACAAGTCATAGATGTTCTTTGTCCTTATGATCAGTTTTTCATGATTGTCTGCAGTAAAGAAAAAGTTCTTTTGATTTGCATCCCAGAAATGATCAAGCAGATAATTTGCATAACATACTGCAAGGTCTAGATATTTTTTGGAAGGCTCGACCTCAAAGTAGTCAAGCAATGCATTTACAAAGTATGCGTAATCGTCAAGATATGCCAGAAGCTTTGACTGGCCATCTTTGTAAGTGTGAAGTAGTTCACCATCTTTTGTCAGCCTAGATTCAATAAATTCAATACATTTTTTGGCAGATTGCACAAAGTCTTGCTCTCCAGTAACACGATACCCTTTGACAAATGCTGTAATCATGAGAGAGTTCCAGCTTGTCATCATCTTGTCATCTCTTCCAGGATGTATTCGTTTTTCCCTTACTGCATAGAGTTTTTCTCGTGATTGTTTTAGGATTTGTCGTATCTCAGATTCGCTCTTGCCAAAGTGAAATGCTAATGATGACAAATTCATACTATTATACAAGATTGTGTGGCCCTCAAAGTTGCCGCCATCTGTTACATCATAATACAAGCAGAATATGTCCGCATCTTTTCCCAATATCTCTTGAATTTCTTTTTTCTTCCAGACATAGAATTTCCCCTCTTCTCCTTCAGAGTCCGCATCTTGTGCAGAGTAAAATCCCCCCTCAGATGAGGTCATTTGTCTCAGAACATATCGTAGTGTATCATTTATGACCTCAAGATATCGTGGGTCTTTTGAAATCTGGTATGCCTCTGCATATACTGGAGGCAATAATGCATTGTCGTAGAGCATCTTTTCAAAATGTGGTACAAGCCATCTAGAGTCAGTAGAATATCTGTGGAACCCTCCACCAAGCTGATCATACATACCGCCATTTGCCATCTTGGTCAGAGTCTTAAAGACAAACTCCTGGAATTTTACAATTCCAGACAATTTAGAATATCGTAGCATGAATGACAGGTTTGATGCATTTGGAAACTTGGGTGCTTGACCAAATCCCCCGTTTGCATCATCTGCAATTGACAATAGGTTTACTGCGGCCTCATCAAGGATTGACCTTTCCAGTTTAGAGTCAAGTGTAACAGACTCTGTTTTTTGTAACGTATTGACAAAATTTTCTGCCGCTTGCTCTACATTTTCTGGTTTTTCCTTCCAAGCCTGTGCAAGCTGTAATACAAGGCTTCCAAATCCAGGACGTCCATAGCTATCAAGTGGTGGAAAGTAAGTGCCAACATAAAACGGCCTTTGATCAGGAGTCAAAAACACACTGAGTGGCCATCCTCCACTGCCAGTAGTCAACTGACAGACCTTTTGATATATATCATCAATGTCAGGCCTTTCTTCTCTATCTACTTTGATGTTAACAAAATTCTCATTCATAGCCTTTGCAATCTCTTCATTTTCAAACGATTCATGGGCCATAACATGGCACCAATGACATGCACTATACCCCACACTAAGAAAGATTGGCTTGTTTTCTTGCCTTGCCTTTTCTAATGCTTCCTTTCCCCAGGCATACCACTGGACAGGATTTTCGGCATGTTGTAAAAGATACGGGCTGGACTCTTTTATCAGGTTGTTTGGCAATACAATATCATACAAGAAAATTACAGTATTTGTATTGATCTCTTTAACAGAAAGAATAATGTTACCGGTTTTGATGCCAAATTCAAGTAATGAAATTTAGAGCCGTTTTTCTCATTTTGACAATATCTGTATTGGTGATCATAACATCTGCAGAGCAGGCATTTTCACAGCAAGATAACGCGTGCAAACCTCACACCATTTGTGCGAGCCCCGGGGACATGCTAAAGTATAGCATCACATTAAGAGACATCAACAGCTCTCAGACATACAGTTTTGGCGACATGGTTGATACAAACAACATCAAGGTATTACAAAGTCAAGAAGATAACAATAAAGTTCTAAACACTACTCTAATTCTAAACTTGGAAACAGGTTTTGTACATAGCGACCAAGATACTAGTACAGTAAGACCATTTCTTGAGGTCCTAGCATCTCCAGTTGACTACAACAAGTCAGACACATCAATCACACCACTAGTGACAGAGTTTAATGGTTTCAAAAGAACTAGTCTAGTTGCATTCCACTCTAGTGAAAACAGCACATCAAAAATAGTATACGATATTGAAACCGGAATTTTACTAGAAGAGCATTCCTCATCAATCATTACCATCAATGGAAACCCAGTGATTGTTGATTTTTCAGACAAGTTGACTGGGACCAACATGATAAATTCAGATTCTGACACCATCAAGACTAGCAATATCTCAATACCAAAATGGGTCAAAAACACTGCAAAAATGTGGTCTAATGGAGATCTGCAGGACTCGGAATTTACCAATGCAATCCAATATTTAATATCAAATGGAGTAATGCATGTTCCACATGGCGTGTCAGGAGCCAGTTCTGCTCAGAAAATTCCAACATGGTTAAAACATAGCACTGGAATGTGGGCAGAAGGTCAAATCACAGATGATGAGTTTGTGCAAAGCATCCAGTGGCTCATCACAAAAGGCATAATCCAAGCAGGAAACTAGAGTTAAATAAAACTAGAAAATTGTTCAAATATGAATTGTAAAAAGTGCCACCACACAAGTGATGCACACATACCATCTCAGGAAAGCAAATCACTTGTAAAATTTGGCAAGTGTCTTGTAAGAACTTGTACATGTACACAATTTTTAGAGCCTATTGAGGAAATTGACGACGAATTGATTTAGGCTTTATTTAGAAGTCGAATTTATTGCAAGATTTTCAGAAAGGGATATTGTTTTAGTATTGTTAGAAGCATGATTTGACACGGTTGCTGTGTGATTTGACGAACTAGTTGCAGTTACATTTGCAGCCATTGAAATTTTATCTTCACCTGTTGCCGTACCAGATGTCGTACTTGACGAATTTGCTTGCTTGACACTTGTACTAGTCGCTACTTTTTCAGTAGCATTCATAGTAATTGTGGCATTGACTGAAGCTGTAACGCCTGTCACATTTTGTGGAACTGGA
Organism: Nitrososphaerota archaeon; assembly: GCA_028867275.1. Lineage (GTDB taxonomy): Archaea > Thermoproteota > Nitrososphaeria > Nitrososphaerales > Nitrosopumilaceae > Nitrosotalea. The sequence continues at coordinate 4,480 of JAGWGU010000003.1, read as the reverse complement.
GTTGTTTTTGTAGCATTAACTTGTACCACTGGAACCACAGGAGCTGGTGGTGGAATCATTTTTGCTGGCATGGACTTGATTTGATTAATATTTTCAGATACTAATGTAGGACTATAGTTTGAGCCAAGTACCTGCTTCAAGTTGTCATCAAATGATGAAGTAAAGGTGAGTATCTGTACCTGTGTATCCACATTTGCAGAACTGTATCGTGCAGAATCATTTGTCGCTGCACCAAGTGACGGATCTAGTGTTTGCGGAGCAAGTCTTGCACCAACAGGCATTGCAGTGTTAAAAGAGACAACATCATACCCAGAGGTAGGAGTCATTGCATATACTTCAGCAAGAGAAACTGAATTTGTATTGTTTTGAATTGATTTATCAAAGATTAGGACTTGACCTTTTTGACCTTTATAGTCTGGAGCATATTGTGCTTGTAGTTTTTTAGCATCATCAAAGTTACTTGCAGAGCCCAAGAGTTTGAGCTTGGCACCAATTGGCTGAGTATAGTCAAAGACAACTAGTGTATAACCATTTTTCGGTGTCATAGAATCAATCTCTTGTTTTGCCATAATATCTCCCGAGAAATGATAATTGCCACCTATTGCCCAGACTAGCAAGCCTATGAGAACTAACGATACTGAAATTACAATCATTGAATAGCCAACTTTTCTATAATTATGAGGATTCTTGTCTTTTAGAACAGGCTTTGAGCTGCCCGATGGCTCTGTAGGATGAGACATTTGTTTCCCAACAATTGGGGGCTGAATTTAATCTTTTATTGCAATGATACAAGATACCCAATACTGGGTCAAGGTCTATTTTTTGCCTGATCCATTTTGAAGATCTGCACCATCATCAGATCTAGTGCTTTTTTTAGATGTTCAAACTCGTCAACAAAGTGTTTTTGATTTTCTGCAAGTGCTTTTAGCACACCCATCAAGGATTTTTTTTCTCGATCAGTTGATGATGCCTCCAATGCACTTATCCTCGATATCAAAACATCTAGTTCTTTTTTGAGATCCTGACCGTGAGGCTTTTTGTCCATGGAGTTGGTGTTCAACAATATAATATAATAATATATTAAAATCAAGGCACGAGTGAGATGATACCATGATTGAAGAAAAACTAGAGTCACTTGGCATCACACTTCCAACACCTCCCAAGCCTGCCGGTTCATACATTCCAGTTGTGAGGACAGGCAACTTGATCTTTGTATCAGGACAGATTCCTATGAAAGATGGACAGGTACAATTCAAGGGCCAGGTACCAACAAGCATATCTGTTGAAGATGCCCAAAAGGCAGCCAAGTTATGCATAACAAATGTTTTGGCTCAGATAAAAGCAGAACTTGGAACACTTGATAAGATATCAAAGATTGTCAGAGTTTCAGGATTTGTCAACAGTTCTCCAGAATTTTATGAACATCCAAAAATAATCAACGCCGCATCTGACCTGCTTTTTGAAATCTTTGGAGAAAATGGAAAACATACAAGAATTGCACTAGGCGTTTCAAGCCTACCACTAAACTCTGCAGTAGAAATTGATTTGATTGCAGAGACTAGCTAAGTTTTGAATTGAATTTTTTTAAGAATGTGCCAATCTTTTCTTTGGGTATGACGGCGCCACATGCCTTGTCATGCCCTCCACCAGAGCCACCAAGCTCTGTTGCCAATTGGTTTATAATTCTGCCAAGATGCACCTTGCAAGATTTTGCTCCCCTGACTGACACTGCATAGATTCCTTGCTCTTCTCGTAATTTGTATGAGACACCAACTTCTTTTCCTGACAAGCCCAGCACAAAGTTTACTGCCATACTTGCGCCAGAGTCTGTGACCTCCATGTAAGAAAGATTTTTCATCTTCTTCATGTTGTCTTTGACTTTTTGTATCACACCAGAGATTCTTTCTGCCTGGATTCTTGCAAACTCAAACGTATTGTTAATCTGATGCGGGTATTTTGATTCACTTAGCTCATCCACCAAATATAATAAAAATTCTGGATCTTTTTGGTGGCTAGTAATTGTAAATGTAAGAACTGTTGCCTCCAAAAGCACAAACTGTCTGTCAAATCGTTGTAATTGTGCAGCACCAATTGGCCTGTCTTCCATATAGTCAGTCACTGCGGCACATGCTGCAAGAAAAGAGCCATAGTCAGATAGCTTTGACTTGAATGCATTGTACACCTGCACCGTTGTGCACTCGTTAATAGTATGAATTAGTTTTACCTTTAATGCCTTGATCTTCTTTTTTATTGGTTCTTCAATATCGTGATGGTCAATGTAAGTAATCGAGACCTTGTTTTTTCTTAACGCCTTGAGTAAATCAATGAACTGGTCCTGGTTGGATTTGCTCAGTCCAAGGTCACAGATGTATAATGTCTTTAGTTTTTCATCGTTTTTTAGTGCCTCTAGCTCATTCATCAGTCCAGGATAGTCAACCAGTTTTGTTTCTCCACCAAATGCCTTGCGTATCAGTGATGCAGAGCTAACTCCATCAGCATCTTCTTTATGAGAGACACAAACAACTCTAGTTCTTGCCATGGATTATTGACGAGACTGGTAACCCTCATTTAAACTAAAAAACAGGCTTGGCTTTCTTCAAGCTCATATATGTTTTAAATTCTGCAACCAAGGTTTGGTGTCCCTTGACATCCTGTAATACTACACAGTACATGTCATAAAATGAGATCCCAAGCAGTCTAGACTCTCTGTCAAGATCAGAAATCTCTTGTAAGATTCTAGGATCTTTTGTCTCTACCACAAAATTGTCCACCATACGGACAAATTCGTCATCCCAATGGCTCATCGATACTAAAAATCATGATAAATTCTGCTATAATTGCCAAAGTTGTTAGATTAGACCAACTGCTTAATTTTTTATTTCCAAATTAGCAATAATTTAATACGTATTTTTTCCATTGTAACCCGTGCAGACAAAGAATATTGGCCTTCGAAATATCGAAGTTGCAGATACCAAGATTTCTGCAATAGACGGTATCAATGGAAAGCTGATCTATAGAGGCTATGATGTTTTAGACTTGGTAAAAAAATCAACCTTTGAGGAGACATCATGTCTTTTACTCAACGATGACCTGCCAACAAAGGATGTCTTGGAGTCATTCTCAGAGCAACTTGTAGCAACCCGTGAAATTCCAGAAGGTTTGGAGCAGACCCTAAGAAATATTCCCAAGACTGCAAACCCAATGGATGTTCTCCAGTCTACGGTATCCATGATGGCAGTCCATGATACAGAAAAGTCAGATGATAGAATCACAAACTACAATAGATCAATCAATATGATTTCAAAGATTCCAATCATTGTTGCATGTTGGGACAGGATTAGAAATAACAAGGAAATAATCACGCCATCAAAAAAGCTAAATCATGCAGGCAACTTTCTATACATGCTCACAGGAAAAGAGCCAGATACAGAATCTGCAAGAATTTTCGACATTTGCCTGATATTGCATGCAGAGCACAGTTTTAACGCATCAACATTTGCAGCAAGAGAGGTTGCATCAACCCGTGCCAACATGTATGCAGCAGTAAGCGCAGCAGTTGGTGCACTAAGTGGTGAACTACATGGAGGAGCAAACTTTCAGGTGATGAAGATGCTGCTTGAGATTGGTTCAGAGTCAAAAGTTGAGCAGTGGATAAAAGACAAACTTGCAAAGAGTCAAAAGATAATGGGCATGGGTCATGCAGTATACAAGACATTTGACCCAAGGGCCGAAGTTCTCCGAGAACTTTCAAGAAGGTTAGCAGAAAAGACAGGACTGCCGTGGTATGGCATCACAAAAAGGGTCGAAGAAGTTACAGAAGAAGAGATGAAAAAGATCAAAAGCTCTGACATTTTTCCAAATGTTGATCTTTATAGCGCGTCAGTATACTATATGCTTGGCATCCCAATGGATCTTAACACTCCAATATTTGCAATATCTAGAGTGTCCGGATGGACGGCTCACATCATAGAAGAAAAATTTGCAGAAGCCGCACCAAAGCCAATGCTTTACAGGCCAAAGGCAGTCTATGTTGGAAAATATTGTGGACCATCAGGATGTGAATATGTATCAATTGAGAAACGCCTGGCACAAATCTAATGATAAAAATATTTCAGAACCTCATAGAAAATGCCGTCATAGGATTGATACAAAAATCTAGTTTCTATTTGCAAGCCAGTCTTTTGCTTTAGAATCAATGTCATGTCTGTGCAGTACATGAAACACCATCTCATAAAACGTGATTCCTCTTTTTTGTGCCTCACTGTCAATCCATTTCAGCCCTTCAGCAAGCTCTGGATCATATTCTGAAAAATCAACAAGCTCATCCACCATATTTGTAAAGAAGGAATTTGCCTCTAGCACGATAGCAAGTTTTCATTTTTCTTATTCAGTAGTATACAGAAAATATATTGACATATTTGGTAAATATGTTGACATGGAACACATTTACTTTTTTGACGGTGATCAAAAAAAGATCTCA